>JALZWC010000339.1 GCA_023300255.1 Saprospiraceae bacterium
AACTAGTGCATAGCAGGGCTACGGACTCTTTTTTTGGCTTTCTAAGACTGGAAAAGGGCAAGCCAAGTTGAGACAGTTATTATTTCGTCATTCCTTAGAGGTAAGAAGCGTCAACTACTTTTGTAGTTTGGATAAACTTGCCTATTAAATTATTGATTATCAGTTTGCCCTAATTTTAGATAAGCTTTTAAAAGCTTTGCGATCTCTTCAAAAACAACGACAATGCGACACCTCCTACTCTATTTAGCTTTATCTTTTTGTACCATCCAGTTATTTAGCCAATCTACGCCACCTAAAAGAGAATTTCGAGCCGCTTGGGTCGCTACTGTTCTAAATATTGATTTTCCTGCAAAAGGGCATTGGGATAGCCAACGGCAGCAAGAAGAATGGATTCGACTGTTAGGAGAGTACCAAGCATTGGGTTTTAATGCCGTCGTTTTTCAAATCCGTCCTGCTGCCGATGCTTTTTATCCATCTACACTAGAGCCTTGGTCTGAATACTTGACGGGACAACAAGGGAAACGACCTGAGCCCTATTATGATCCATTGGCCTTTATGATTAAAGCTTGTCATGAGCGAGGGATCGAATTTCATGCTTGGCTAAATCCCTATCGAGCAACAATGGATTTGAATTTGGATAAACTAAGTAGACAACATCCACTAAAGACGCATCCTGAACGGTTTTTTAAATATGGGACTCGGTATTATTTTGATCCTGCTCAACAAGCCGTACGGGATCATATTACCAATGTGATCGAAGAGGTGGTTAAAAATTATGATATTGATGGGATCCACTTTGACGATTATTTTTATCCTTATAAGATCAAAGATGTTCCCTTACCTGATCAAAATGCTTTTGTGAAAAATAGAGGGAAATTTATTCATATCGAAGATTGGAGAAGGAACAATGTGGATCTATTGATTGAGCAGGTCTCTAAGAAAATTAAGAGCATCAAGCCTTATGTTCAATTTGGAATCAGCCCTTTTGGTGTTTGGCGAAATAAATCGGTAGATCCTATTCGAGGTAGTGATACCCGAGCAGGGGTTACTTGTTATGATGACTTATATGCGGATGTTCTCAAATGGTTGAGTAGTGGATGGATTGACTATGTTGCGCCACAGATTTATTGGCATATTGGTTTTGCTGCCGCCGACTATGAGATATTAGCGAAATGGTGGAATGATAATACCTTTGGTCGAAATTTATACATTGGTCATGCTGCCTATAAGGTCAATACGGATAAATACGATGGGTGGCTGCGACCTGATGAATTGGCGAATCAAGTAGCATTGAATAGAACGCTCGACAATGTTAAGGGGAGTATTTATTTTAGTACTAAATCATTAAGAAATAATGAGTTGGAAATTCTTGCTTCTTTGACGGAAACTTTTAATACGCCAGCCTTAGTTCCTACTTCCCCGCTAGAGGAAATTACTACCCAACGAGGTCCTAAATTGAAGCGGGTAAAAAAGAAAGATCAAGGGCTGCGTCTGAAATGGAAAGCAAAAGGTGAGACGCCTCACTATTATGTCATTTACCGCTTTTATGGTAATCAAGTTGGCGACTTAAATAATCCAAAGAGTATATGGAAAATCACTCCTTTTTATCCTAGTAAAAAAATGACGATTTATGATGATGCGTATCGAAAAGGGCAGCCTTATACTTATGTCGTAACTGCGGTTGATCGTGGACATATTGAGGGGGTTGGGAATAGTCGGACGGTGATTGTGAAGTAATCAGAATTTACGGAATTATGGAATTTGCAGAATTTCTAGCGTACGTAGTATTCTAATTTGCTACTTTTTTGTCTGAATCAGAATTTTCAGAATTATAGAATTTACAGAATTTCTAGCGTGAGCAGCATTCAAATTCTGGTCCTTTTTTGTCTGCCACTTTTTGTCTGAATCAGAATTTGCAGAATTATAGAATTTGCAAAATTTAGAGTGTAAGCTACATTCTAATTTCTGGTCCTTTTTTGTCTGCCACTTTTTGTCTGAATCAGAATTTGCAGAATTACAGAATTTGCAAAATTTAGAACGTAAGCAACATTCTAATTTCTGGAAATTTTCTAATCTTGTAAATTCTGATTCAGACAATTATTAGCTGTTCATGACTAATGTAAAACTCTAAAATTGCAGTAGATTTATTCGCTGGAAGCGAGACAAATACTAGGTATCGGACTAAAAGTCCTAACCAGCAACATGTGGAGTGCAGCAGAGTAGAATTACTATAAAATATGCGTCCTTTTTGTCTGAATCAGAATTTACAGAATTACAGAATTTGCAAAATCCCAAGCGTAAGCAACATTCTAATTCTGTAAATTTTCTAATCTTGCAAATTCTGATTCAGACAATTATTAAGTATTTACAGAATCACAGAATTCACAAAATCCTAAGCGTAAGCAGCATTCAAATTCTGGAAATTTTTTAATTCTACAAATTCTGATTCAGACAATTATTTAACCTCACCGCTTCCGCTGTGGCACCTTAGTAGTAGCAAATAACCTCTTAACACTAAACTTACCACTGCCATTAGCCCATACGATCAAAAGTCCACCTAATATGGCTAAGTTTTTTGTAAATAAAATCGCTTGTATTCTTTGTTCATCTGGTGGATAATGCCAATAGGAATGAACGATAAATGTAACGGGTATCCAGTATATGGTCAATAAGAAAGCCCCCAAACCTGATCGATAGCCTATGAGTACCAATGCCCCACCTAATACTAGCAAAAAGATAGCACCGTATAAGAGTACATTTTGATGTTCCTCAATGCCAAAGACCGTCATGGCTGCTTTTGTTTCTTTAAAATAAAATATGGAATCGTACGCTTCATATAAAAATATAAAGGAGAGTAATATTCTTCCTAATAAATCTATGATGTCTTTCATGTTTATTTAATTGACTGTAAAGCTAATTAAAAAACTCATATGGAGGTAATAAGTATGAAGTATGAAGTATGAAGTATAAGGTAATGAGACGTTGGTGAGCAATATTTGAAATTTAGGGTTCTTGCTTTATTTCTTATTTTTTTATACAATCGCCAAAATCCAATGGTTTCTACCCTACCCACAAAAAAAAAGAAGGGGTAGTTTATTACTAAACTACCCCTTCTAAAGGTTAATATAATAGGTAGTGAACTACCTATAGAATATTTTAAACTTTGCGATTAAGAACACTGTAACCTAAGCTACCGTGTTCTAAATCTTTTTCCTTATCTATTGATCTGTACATACCCACTCATTGGGTCAGACTTATCGCCAAGATCAAGAACATAGAAGTAAGTACCATCTGGAAGATTTTCCAACTCAAAAGTACCTTCCCAAGGCTCTGCATTGGAATATCCTTTCTTATGAAAAACTTCGTTACCCCATCTGTTAAAGATCGTTAACTCGTTATCTGGGAAGCTTTCAATGCCTAGTATTGTGAATCCATCATTTACTCCATCGTTGTTAGGTGAGAACCCACTGAAGATGGTTAAATCTTCACAAGCAATTGTTACTGCTACGGTAGCGGTATCTGCACCAAATTCATTTTCAATAAAGTAAATGAAAGTATCTGCTTCTACACTACAGTAATCTGTATTAGGTATGAAGCTTATCGTTCCGTCAGGATTGATAAATACGGTTGCATTTTCTGGCATTTCTAGTATTCCAAAGTCTATTAATTCTCCGTTAATTGTATCATTAGCTACTATATCTAGTATCAATGTTTCATTGCTAACCGTCATTGTATCGTCGTTAACAGCAATTGGCAGTAAGTCTGATAGCTCTGGTACTACTCTAAACGTTATAATTGTTGTATCACAAACATTATTGGCATCACAAGCGACAATACATAAGGTATCATTACCTACTGAGATTGTTTCAACATCCATACAAGCCGTCACTATATTCAAGTCAATATTAATGTGTTCTGGCTCATCGCATATATTCTCGAAGGAAACAATGTTAGATCCAAGTTCCTCTAAATCAAAGCAGTAAGTAGTATCCTGTCCAAGTAAAATACTCATCAATACCGTATCAGCCATTGGTTGGCGAACATTAATGTTGAAGACTGTTGTATCACATACGCCATCTTCATCACATAGTACAATACAAGCGAAGTCTGTTCCTTCTTGAATCGTTGAGATATCGAAACATGGTTCATCTCCTTGCATGATTACTTCAGCTGCAGTACCACTTTCTTCACTACAGATATTTGTAACCGTAGCTAAAGTACCAGGTAATACTTCTGGTTCTAAGCAAACAGTCTCTGTCATGCCTAATACAATGTCAAAGTCAACCGTATCAAGAGATGCTAATGGTATTACTTCAATAACAATGTTAGTTGTATCACAAGTACCTTCTGCATCACAAAGCTCAATACATAATGCATCTACTCCTATTGCGATACCAGAATAATTAACACAGTTACGCTCTTCATCTAGCGTGTAGTTAATCATACCTGTTGCTTTCTCCTCACAGACGTTTCTAATACTTACTACTTCTACGTCCAATTGTCCCATGTTTAAGCAAACCGTATGTTCTTGACCTACCAATATGGTTGTATCAATATCCGCTACTAAGTCCGCTACAGAGCAATCAATCATGAAGTTGTATTCGTAGTCACAACCGATAATCATATCTCTTATAACCACTCTACTATCTCCAGTAGGAAGCGTAATCGAGACTTTATCAGAAGTAAGAGATAAACCTCTTCCTACATCCCCTTCTTCTCCTGTTTGTGTTTGAGTGATTATTAAGTTCCCATAAGTAACTCCTTCGCTACCTCCAACTACCGCAAATTGATTATTATCAAATGTCCAGTTTCCTGTTCGATCTAAGTCATTTAATTCCGCCACCAATCCAGGGATCGTATCAAATGCACCAGATACCTCTATACTATCTATGGTCCAGATAAAGGTATAAGGACCTTCATTTCCGCCACCAGGTATAGGGAAAATACTGTAAGAGAACGCCGTATCAGGAACACATAAATCAGGCGTTACTAATTCATCATTTATCATTACCGTAAAGCTATCTACCTGCTCTGGGTTAATTTCTAAACAAACCACTGTTGCATCACATTCCTCTGAAAGGATCGTTAATGGTCCATTATAAACTTCAGGACATTCTTTACAAGTAATCACGGCTCTCAGCGTATCAGAACAAACAGCAACAGGATCTCTAACAACCACTGTATGTGTGCCTATTGGAATTCTAATACTAGTTCCATTAGGTGTTAGATTTGTATTCACTTCCAAGATAGCTGTAGCACTTGTATTTATCTGAGTGATATTCAAAGGACCGTAAATAGGGCCAGAGAAACCACAAGAAATCGTCAATAAAGTTCTATCAATTGTCCATACTCCAACGACATCCCAAACATTCATAGAATCTACTAAGTCATCTATCGTGTTGAATTCACCCGTAAAAGTATCATTGCCAACGCTCCAATTATCTACTCTATATGGTCCTTCCTCTCCTCTATCAGGAACAGGGAAGTAAGTATAGCTAAAAGCAGAGTCATTCATGCATCCTCTAAACGTTCCTGTATATGGCATACCATCTAAGAAGAACTCAAAGTTAGTCATTTGATTCAATGGTAATTCTAAACAGTATGGGAATCCTTCTTCGCACTCCTCTGTTATTTCATTGATGGAATCATCTGGTAGGATACCTTGACATTCATCTTTTACAATGATATTGATAAAAGTAGTATCACAAACATTATTTTCATCACATAAGATCAAACAGAAGTTATCCGTGTCTCCAACCTGTAAACTTGCTGCTGGTATATACCGCGCACAAGTACTACTTCCCAATACACTTACTTCTCCATTAGCTGGCATATTACATATACTCAATGTCAGGTTAGTGCTCGCTAATTGATCTGATGGTAAACAAATCTCTGTAGCAATTCCTTCTGCAATGACCACTTCTAAATTATCAGTCGTTGGTTGTATCGTTGCTACTACTCTAGTCTCAATACATTCGTTCGTTATCGCATCACAAATTCTAACTCCGATCGTATCAATTCCTCCCAAAGTATTTGATTGGTAACGAATACAACCTGAACTTGGATTAATCTCAAAGCTTCCTAATTCTGTTGTGCCTTCTAGACTACCATCTAATCCTTCAGCAGTTAAATTATCTCCAAACGAATCTGGTACGATTGGACAATACTCTTCTGTTACGTTCAATGGAATAGATACATTTTGTAATAAGATATTACCTCCAATAGCACTTGTATCTTCAATAACCATCGTTCCGTCTATATTAGCTAGATAAGTCACTCTATAACATATAGACTGTGCAAAATCACATACCGTAACTACTACTGTATCAACCGATATAGGGCCATCATTAGCAGTATAGGTCAAACAACCAGTTTCCGAGTCTACTACTGCAATTCCTCTGGCGTTTTCTCTGAAGAAATTAGGGCTTCCAAGGAATGTAGTGATTAACTCTGTTCCAAATGTATCAGGAATAGTACCACAGGTCTCAAAAGAAGTAAATGGATCTAAGTTAAACTGAATCTCTTCATCAATGAAAATAATCGTTACTGAGGTATCAATACCCATTGAATCTAAATTTGGATTGATACAATCATCTTCGATTATAACCTCTGCTACTGCAGTACACGCTTGACCATCCGTAACTGTTACACTAAATGTACCAATCGGAATATCCACTCGGTCTTCTACATTTTGAGCATCTGACCATGCGTAGGTATAATTACCACTTCCACCACTTGCCGTTATATCAATCGTACCTCCTGCATCCTCACAATCTTTATCTGTTTTAATAACGTCTATCGCAATTGCTGTTGGGCTTATTACTGCAAAACATCTTTGTCCTGCTATACAACCATTCGCATCTGTTACTAATAGGCAGTAGTCTCCTGGACTCAATCTTCCATTTTCCTGTACTTGACCACCTAAGTCGGTAATCGTTTCTGTAGCAGGACCTGCAAAATCACCTCCCATCGTTATTATGGCATCAATCCTTCCATCAGATACACCTGCACAGGAAGTAAAGATAGAGTCAACCATTTCGATAGTTACTTCTACAGAGTCATCTGCTAAAGCAAAAACTACCGTTTCTTCACAACCTGTACCATTATCAACAACGGTTACTTCAAACACACCTGACTCTAAATCCTGTCGAGTATCGCTTTCTCCCCAAGAGTAACTAAATGGTCCAACTGAATTATTAACGATTATCGTCGCTGATCCATTTGCCTGACCACAGGATGGATTTTCGTTCACTACTACATCTGCTTCAAATCCACTTCTTGATCCTACTGTAATAACTTGTACCGTAGGACAGTTTGGATTGTTGCTATCTGTAATCGTCACTATGTAATCCGCTGCTGGTAATCCAGTTCTTACGGTAGCTACTAAACCGCCTTCATAGCTGAATGAGAAGTTGGCTGGTGCTGCCATGAAATCAATTGATCCATCTGCTGCTAAACAAGTCGCTACTCCAACTACTGGATCCATATCAAATACTGGATCAGCATCCCCAATGGCTATCGTAGTTGATGTATTACAAGTATTAAATCCAACTCTACTTACAAATACTTCATATCCTCCTACTGGTAAATCTGTTCTTGCATTACCCGCTGCATTTGGTGTTCCTACATTTGGAACCCAAGTATAAACAAAATTCTCTGCTCTTTCTTGCAATTCAACAGTTGCTGAACCTCCATCTTCCGCACAACCCGATGCAATTTGAACTACATTTACTATTACTGGTGTAATACAATTTGTAGTGTCAACTGGATCAGTTGGATCTACTGGATCAGTTGGATCTACTGGATCTACTGGATCTACTGGATCAGTTGGATCTACTGGATCACAAGTATCTTCTAAAGTAAAGCTAAGTATATCAGAACATCCTGTTCCTCTATCTGTAACTGTCACTTCAAATGTTCCTGCTTCAAAATTAGATTGAGTATCCGTCGCTCCCCATGAGTAGGCATATGGTCCAACGCCGCCTGTTACAGCTACTGTTACGGAACCGTCTGCCGTTTCACAAGTTGGCTGGTTATTAATTACTATTTCTGAAGTAAAGCCACTCGTTTCTGGAACCGTTACCGTTAATTCCGTTGCTGGACATTCTGGCTGATTCGTATCTGTTATAGTTACTATGTAATCCGCTGCTGGCAATCCATTTCTTAGATTAGTGACTAATCCGCCCTCCCATGAGAATGTGAAGTTGGCAGGTGCTGCACTGAAATCTATTGAACCATCTGCTGCTAAACATGTTGCTGGCGTAATCACTGGCTCTCCCACGATTAAATCACATGGATCAACTGGATCTGTCGGATCAACTGGATCTGTCGGATCAACTGGATCTGTCGGATC
>JALZWC010000340.1 GCA_023300255.1 Saprospiraceae bacterium
TTCTTAGAGGATGAGCTTGCAGAGCAAGTGAACCGCAAAGCGGACGGGCTTGCTGGGCAGGTTAAAATGGCTAATTTATTCTTACTCTTTGCCTTAAGTGTTTACATGAAATATTTTGTTCCAAAGAGACATTAACAGTTTTGGTGTATCAAAATTACAACCTCTCCAATCACAAAAGCTTTTATTAATCAATTGTTTATGTATAGAATCGGCAAAAGTCTATTTATACCATATTTACGTAACTACTCAGGTGTCAGGGGCGAGGTGTCAGGAGTCAGGAAGCACAGTGCTGTCACCAAGTTTACATTTGCTTTATTGCAAAGTACTTGTTTTGGGTTTATGAAAAGGAACACTTTTAGTTAGTACGTCGCTACCTGACCCCCGACTTCTCGCTCCTGACACCTGAGTAGTTATATATTTACTATTAGAGCAGGTAGATGCTCGATTGCATTTCAGATAGGTGGGGCAGGGGGTGATTGGTTCTGGAAATCATAAATCATAGTTCATAAATCTTACATCATAAATCTGCTAATTAGTCAAAATCAGACTGATATATGATTTATAATGTATGATGTATTATTTGCACACATAGTCCAAATCTTCGTATAAAATCAACTGGCAACTGGTAATTACCTATGAAAAATCGGACATGTTTATCCAAACCACAAAAGTAGTTGACACTTTTAAGTTCAAGTCCAAGTATCAAGTTCAAGTTCAACCCAGGATGTTGACCCACGACGCACGCCAGCGTTACGTTTTGCGCTTGAACTTGATACTTGCGCTTGAACTTTAATAATACAGAATGTCAACCGATTAGATAAACTTGTCACTTTATAGCTACCTATCCTTTTTGTTTGGGGAAGTTGTGCAGAAGTTTCTGATATAAAATTCCTTAAACTAGCTCATGGTTTAGATGTATCCCACTCTGTTCATAAAGGGATGGAATATTTGGCAGAAAGAGTAGCTGAAAAATCAGAGAATAAACTGCAAATCTATCCAGCTCAGCAGTTAGGTACTCAACGCCAAGCCTTAGAATTATTACAAATTGGTAGTTTAGCCATGACTAAAACATCTGGAGCAGTAATGGAAAGTTTTGCGCCTAAAATTAAGGCCTTGAGTTTGCCTTATATTTTTAAAGGAAGAGAACATGCCTATCGTGTACAAGATAGTAAAGTTGGTAAAGATTTATTATTGCAAAGTGAACAATTTTGGCTGCGTGGTTTAGGCTAACAGTGGTAACCGAGTTGGGAATGGATCCGACACATTTTGGAATTGTGATGGTCTTAAATTTATGTATTGGTATTTGTACACCAGCAGTAGGTGCGGTTTTATTTGTTGGAGTCGGTGTAGCTGGCACAACTATTCAGAAAGTTATTCGACCATTAATGCTCTTCTTTATTGCAATGTTGGTTGCTCTAATGTTGGTGACCTATATCCCTGAATTGAGTTTATGGCTACCTAGAATGTTTGGGTTTTAATAATTTAAGTATAAGGCACCTAATCAATCCTCATATTTATAGGTGAACAAAGCGATGATTCGTTTTGATAATTGATTACTAAAAAACAACTAAATAATGAAAAATAATTTTCACACAACCAGAAGATCTTTTCTTAAAAAATCTGCGGTACTAGCAGCAGGAATACCTTTAGCAAGCAGTATGGCTTGCGCTTCTAGTCGAATTCTTGGCGCAAATGATACTGTTAATATAGCGGTAACGGGATTAAATAGCCGAGGTGGTGGCTTGCTCAATACGCTTATGGATTTAGATAAAGTCAATGTCGTAACATTATGCGATGTCGATTCAAAAGTTTTAGAGAAAAGAGGTGCGCAGGTTAAAGAAAAGACAGGAAAAACACCTAAACTGGAAAAGGACTTTAGAAAATTAGTAGAAAATAAAGACATAGATGCGGTCTTTATTGCAACTGCTGACCATACACATGCTCCTTTTACCATTATAGCTTTACAAGCAGGAAAACATGTTTACTGTGAAAAACCAGTCAGTCAGAATCCGCATGAAGGATTTTTAGTAGTAGAAGCGCAGAAAAAGTATGGCAAATTAGTTCAAATAGGGAATCAACAGCGTTCTGCTCCGACTTCTAAACAAGCCATGATGGATATTGCGGAAGGCATTATAGGGGACGTGTATGAAGGAAAAGCATGGTATGCTAATGACAGAACAAGTATAGGTAATGGCAAGGCAGCTCAAGTGCCAGATCATCTTGATTGGGATTTATGGCAAGGACCAGCACCAAGAGTTCCTTTCAAAGATAATTACGTTCATTATAATTGGCATTGGTTCAAACATTGGGGTACAGGAGAAATAGTGAATAACGGGATGCACGAAATGGATGTTTGTCGCTGGGCTTTGGGGTCAGTAATGCCTATAGGGGTATCTTCACAGGGAGGAAGATTCCATTTTCAAGATGATGATTGGGAATTTTATGATACGCAAATTGCTCGTTTTGAATTTGAAGGTGGTAAGTCTTTAACGTGGGAAGGTAGAAGTTGTAATGGTCATAAACAATACAATAGAGGACGAGGAGTTATGCTCTATGGATCTGAAGGGTCCATTCTTTTAGACAGAAATGATTATTTCGCTTATGACAGAGAAGGAAAAGAAATCAAACACTTAATTGAAAAAACTAAGTCGCAGACTACTAATGTACTGGGGACAGGTGGATTAACGGATTTACATATTGACAATTTCTTAGCGGCCATTCGGACCAATATTCCATTAAATGCACCCGTGGCAGATGCGCACACCAGTAGCCATTTATGTCACCTCGGAAATATGGCACAAGAGGCTGGACAAATATTAAAAGTGAATCCTACGACAGGAAAGGTGACCAATAATGACAGGGTCATGAAATCTTGGAAACGAGAATATGAAAATGGCTGGGAACCGAAGTTAATTTAAAATCTACTGATTATAACGTTTTGCGTTATTACCTGTTTTTTTACGCAGAAGCCGCTGAAAAACGCAGAATAGTACGACTTTTTCTGCGTGTTTTTGCGCTTTTTGCGTGAAAGTATATTGCCTTCACTGCAATCCGTTATAATCAGTAATTTTAAATTTTTTTTGCAGAAATGTCTTTTTGAATTTGCTTCCATCATTTACACTACTGGACATTTTTGAAAATAAGGCGTTTTTTTGCACGCAGAGTTCGCAGAGCACGCAGAGAAATTCTATGTTTAGTGAGCCTCTG
>JALZWC010000341.1 GCA_023300255.1 Saprospiraceae bacterium
GCAAAAACTAAGAACAAAATAAGCTACCCTAAATTACGAACTTATTCCATACACATTCCTAAGTTTATTCTCACACCATTCCTTATTTGAGGGTTATAAATTGAAAGACAAAATTATAAATATTACGCTTATATAAAATAGGTAATTTGGGAAAATTATCAAAAAGTAGTATATATGTGTAATTATATAATTCTTTAAACGTTTTAAGGAGTGTAAAATTATTGTAGAAATAAAAGCAATAGCAAATTATGTATCAATATAAATACGGCGGAAAAAAAGGAAAAACATTTGATTTGGTAGAAGCGCAGGATTTAGTGGTCGTACGAACCAAAGAGCCAACTGGAACGAATAATGGTGCAGAAGAACTATCTAAAACATCAAGAGATTTGATGTCTAGAATGATCCCTATAGTGAAATTTCCAGAGGCGAATGTTACTGTTTTTAAATGTGTGAATAAAGGAAGTAGAAGCGTTACGGGATTGAGAAATACGATTAGAAGACATTTAAACGAAGAAAAGTCTGTCAAATTCGCAGGGAGGGTTCTAAAGGATAGAAAATCAGGCGAACCAGTTATCTATACAGAAAACTTCTTTTTAAAATTTAAAGATTCCATAACAAAGAAAGAATGTAAGGCCCTTATAAAAGAATGTGGATTAAAAATTAAAGAGCAACTAAACTTTGCTAAAAATGCCTTTTTTGTTAAAGCTGAAAAAGGTACTGGTTTTGAGGTGTTTGATATTTCTGCAGAATTGCTCACAAAGCCTCAAGTAGAATATTGTCATCCAGAATTAGTTAGAAAAAAGAAGCATCGATCTATCCATCCCAATCAGTGGCATTTAAAACCTGCTACCATCAATGGCCATTTTATAGATCAACATGTACATGCGGAAGCAGCGTGGCAGTACAATAGAGGCGAAGGAACTATTATAGCAGTTATAGACGATGGGGTAGACGTTACGCATGAGGAATTCAGCCAAGTAGGTAAAATAGTAGCACCAAGAGATACGGTGACCAATGCAGATGATGGGAGCCCTAAGCGACCAGAAGAAAACCACGGAACGCCTTGTGCTGGAGTGGCCTGTGCAAGTGGCCGATTCAAAGCATCTGGTGTAGCACCCGAAGCTCGATTAATGCCTATCCGCTCTGGGGGCTTAGGTTCACTAGCGGAAGCAAAAGCTTTTCAATGGGCTACAGACAATGGAGCAGATGTCATTTCTTGTAGCTGGGGACCTGCGGATGGACCTTGGTGGGATTCACAAGACCCTTTACATTTTATTCCTTTCGATTTGCCAGATAGTACTCGTTTGGCTATAGATTATGCCGTCAAGCAGGGGCGTGGAGGTAAAGGTTGCGTTATTGTTTGGGCAGCAGGAAATGGAAATGAGGTGGTAGATATCGATGGCTATGCGAGTCATCATCAGGTGATTGCGGTGGCAGCTTCTAATGATCGAGGAAAACGAAGTTATTATAGTGATTATGGTAATTCAGTCTGGTGTTGTTTTCCAAGTAATGACGTATATGCTTCTTTCATTCCGCATCCTAAATCTTTAACCTCTGGTATTTGGACTACCGATAGAATGGGGCGTGCTGGAGATAATTATGGAGAAGACACTTTGGGTGGAAGCAAAGGAAATTACTATTCAGAATTTGGTGGTACGTCTAGTTCTTGTCCAGGCGTGGCGGGAGTCGTTGCTTTAATGCTTTGCGCAAATGAAGATTTAGCTTGGAATGAAGTGAAAGAGATTATTAAAAATTCTTGTGACCAAATAGATATACAAGATGGGGATTATGATGCTAATGGACATAGCCCTTACTATGGCTATGGAAAAATTAATGCTGCAATAGCTGTAGAAAATGCACTTAAGGCGAAAGAGGAAGAGGTGACGGAGTATAGTATTAAAGGGGTTGCACAGTATTCTAAAGATAAAGATATTGTCTTAGAACAAGGAGTGGTCAAATCGGAACTAAAAGTAGGGAGTCGTTTTTGTGGATTTAATTTAGATATTGTTCCTTACACGCCAAATCTTAGCCTCCGATATAAAACAATTATTAACAAAAAAGGCGCTACAAAATGGACACCTGCTGGAATTTATAACGGCACGAAAGATCGACGTAGAAAAATTATAGGTTTCGCTATAGAATTAACTGGAGATCTAGCAGCAAATTATAGTATTCATTATGAAGCCTCTTTGAAAGGAAAGAAGAAGTTAGCTACGGGTACAGGAGGTAGTATTTGTGGGACGAATAAAGATGGTGGTGCTGCTATTGAAAAGATAAAAGTGTGGATTGAGGAGTAGGTAGGAAGTAATAGGTAATAAGTAATAGGTAATAAGTGTATGGTGTGGTGAGATGTTGACTGTTGGTGTTTTATGAGAGAAATGGGGCATCAGCTCATACTACTATACATGTGAACTAGAACAGAGAATAGAGATGTATTTCGATTAGAAAACAACGAAACCTATCTCTATTCTCTGTCCTAGTTCTATATACAATAGCTTATACCTCAAATGGGGTAAAAAAGTAATTTTGAATTTAACATTTATCCTGTAAAAAGTATAGCATCAGATTGAAAAATAGTAAAATACTATAGCTAGTTATTTGTCCTAATCTTATCACTGGATGATTGGTGTCAACATCCCAATACCTATTACCTATTACTTTTTACCTATTACCTATTACCTTACCGCATCAAAGCCACGTCCCCGGTCACCACCTCCGAAGTACCATCCGTATAAATAATTTCTGCGACATAGATATAAATACCAGTCGGTGCTTTTTCACCATTCTTTTCATTACCATTCCAACCATCCTCAAAATTATCAGTAGTCGGTAAATTAATTCGAGAATAGAGTAGTGCGCCCCATCTATTGAATACCTGTAAGCGAACGATCTCTCGTACTTGATTGCCACCGAATAAGCCAAACGTATCATTTATACCATCGCCATTTGGAGAGAAAGCAGTAGGACTATATAGATCTTTACTATTATCTACATTTACTGTAATATCTCTACTGATTGCGCAGTCCATTTGATTGATGACCATTACAGAATAGGTGGTGGTTTCGATTGGTCGGATAATTGGACTAGAACAATTAGTGCAAGAAAGAGATGGATGATCTTGCCAAGAATAGCTTAGTCCATCTTCATTTGCCTGAACTAATAATGCCAAACTATCTCCAAAAACCAAGTTAAATTCAGATTGGGCAAACCAGATGGTTAGCGGATCGGGACTCATAACATTGGCTGTTTCTTCATATAGACAACCACGATCATCTTCTACTACTACCGTATATTCTTGACCTGGTAAATTGGCAAAAAGTCCAACAGACTTAGGAGCTTGGCCATTGATGGAATAGCTATAAGGCCTTGACCCACCTTGTACATTATTAATGACAATACTACCGTTTTCTAAGTCGGAGCAAGAAGGATCGCTTATATTTACAATAGCTGTTATTGGTTCAGGACTAGTTAATTCAATAGAGTCAACGACTTCACATTGATTACCATCTGTCATACTCACAGATATCCGCCCTGCGCCTATGCCGTTTAGTTGCTCTGCACGAGCTCCATTACTCCATTCAAAGCTATAAGGAAGGGCACCATTAATGCCGCTTACCTTGACAATACCATCATTTTCATTGGCACAACTAACGGCTTGTAGTACTTCAATATTAGTCGCAATGTCTGATGTGCAATCACATTTTCCAAAATCGGAAACTTCAGCAGCCATACAACCATTTTCATCACTTACTTCGAAGCTATAATTTGTTTGATTTTCGATGAGCTCACTAGTGAACAAGTTACCATCGATATTGGCGCCAGTACCATCTACGATATAAGAGGTAGTGTCTCCTCCAAGTATTTCAAAAGATACCGTAAAATTTTCTCCATTATCTTCACAATTCACCATTCTGTTTTGGATGGTAATAGGTTCGAAGACTTCTAAAGTAGCCGTAGCGTCAGGCATATCATTTATACAGGTACTTAAATTACTATAGCTAATGGAGTTTACGGCAAAAGTGGTAGCCACTTCTGCGCTTACGGATCGAGTATCTCCATTTCGTATATTCGTTAGATCTGTTGTTGTATTACCATCAAAGAAACTTAAATTATAAGGGCCTGCTTCTGGCATCTCAAAAGTCAACTCTATGGGCTCACCAAAACAACTGATCTGTTTTTCTAAAATAATACTAACAGTTGGTATAGCTCTTACATCTACAGGTGTCCCTATCGCTACTTTTAGACATCTATTTTCTGCAAGCGTTAGTGCTGGATTTTGTAATAAATCAGTAGCCCTAGTTGATACCGCAGAAATATAATATCTATTCCCTGCTAAATCAGGAGTTAGTGTAAATGTTGGCGCATCATTATTGGTGTCAACGATGGTCCCTAATTCATCTGTATCAGAGGTATGCAACACATAGACAGTCCGATCATTATTATCCGCTAATACAGCTTGTTGGTCTACTATTGCAGTGACTGTTTCTCCTACGCAGGCAGCAATCTCTCGATTATCCATTTCCGCAGCTTCTGTATCACAGGTACACACTGGTGGAGTAGTAACTGTGAATGGTGTAGATCCACAATTATCAGCATTGGAATGATTTTTATCTGTGACGTTTATGGAATACCCTTCTGTTAATGGTATGGGATCACTAATGAATTGACTGTCGACTATAGAACCAGCTAAATCCACATTTAAAGTCTGAAAATCTCCACTTAGAATTTTAAAAGAAACAATATAGCTTGTTTCTTGATCATCACATTCTGTAACAGGATTGGTAAAATTTAAGGATACAGGCGTAAAGGTGGGTTCATTATCTACTAACAAACCAGGACATCCTTGACTATCCTTAATAGTCACTATTTTATAGGTAGTTACAATGGTAGGGGAGACTATTACTTCAAATAAATCAGAAGAAGGAATCGTGATATCAAAACTATCTGTTCCATCTGTATACCTAATGTCAAAAGGTGCGGAGCCATCAAATTGAAAGCTTAAGACATCTTCTTCACATGTTTCCTTGTCCATAGAAAAAATCCCACCTTGTGTCATCGCTCTTTCTGTAAGAACAAGTTCTATAAGTCCAAAGACATTATTATCTGTTTTATCGGTCTTCCTAACCCAAATACTACCCTCTTTAAAAATGACTAAGTCTGTAGCAGGTAGTTCGTTGATACCTTTCTCTGCATCTTCTTCATTTTTAAAAAAGGCAATATCAAATTCATCTGTATCGACGCCATTTGTAGTTCCTGATAAAAGAAGTGGTAAGTCGATTCCGTCTTCTTTTACACAAGGAAATTCAAAATTAAATGTTTCTTGATCAAAAGCAGCACTACTCGGTGGACGTACTACAATAGATCGGCTAATGGAGCAACCATCGACGACTATATCTATCCAATAAGTACCTTCTATTGTGACTATTGGAGAAGGGAGTTGCTGTGTTTGTAAACTATCTAGATAATAACCAGCAGCTACTAAAGCTCGCCCATTATCTAGATCCAAAATCCCCGCATCACTCAAATCAAATACCCCATTTCTAATTTTGAATGGACCATTCACTCTCACATTAGGGGTAGTAAGGGTAAGTTCTATCGTCTGTACATCAAAGCAAGTCGACGTGGTGATCGCAAGATCTTCACCTCTAATATAATAGGTGTCACTAGTCGTTACATTAGTTAGTTCTTGAGTAATTCCTGCCATTGCTTCTGCTTCTGTTTCATAAAAAGAATAGCTGAGTAGCGTGCCTGAAGCTTCCGTCAAATTTTGTATACTAGTTAAATCAAAAGCATCTCCGCATTCATTAATAGCAGGTACAGGATTGATGGTAGGTTCTTTACTTGTTAATGTGACAGACACTACTGAAGAACAGTTGTTAGTAGGGTCTGTTCCTTTGATCCAATAGGTATTAGCAGTATTAATTGTGGAATTAATAGATAAATCCATAGCAGCATTCGCATCTGCCTCGCTATTAAAGTAGTTGCGCTCGATTATTGTTCCATTCGTTTCAACCAAATTCACCTCGTCTAAATTGAATTCCTGACAAAAGTCTATGTCATTGATGGGATCAATAGCAGGGTTTTGATTGACTACTACATCGAGTGGGATATTAGTAGAACAAGTAGCGGTAGTCGTTACTCTTGCATAGTAGGTGCCACTATTATTGATAACAGAGTTTACAAGAGCTTTACCTAAATCATTTGCATTCGCATCCGCTAAATTTTCAAAGTATTGTATTTGATTTTGGGGAATAGGAATATCACCGGCCGTTCTTAAAATCACTGATGATAAGTCGAATTGATCGCATGTAGGGGGAATGATAGGGGATGTTATTACAGGGGCGGCATCAAAAATATTAATTGGAACTACATCAAAACAATCATTATCATTTATACCCCTAGCCCAATATACTTTAAAGCTCGATGCTATCGTGATAGGTGTATCGCCATTGACGGCTTGTAAGCTATCTTCATAGAAGAAAATATCTAAATTACCAACATCTCTATATCCATTGACTTCAATAATCTGACTAGCAATATCGTCTAAGATAAATGGAAGTGGAGCACAAGTTCCAAATCCATTTGAAACTAGTTTAGGATTAGGTGGAGTGGTGGTAACTGGCTCGGTATCTACACAGGTACCGTTCACTATTCTTATGAAATAATCTCCTCTAATATTGATATTGGATTCATCTATTTCTTGAAATTGCTCATTTAATAAATCATAAAAACCTGGGACCCCATTCACCTCCTCCACATAATCGGTTAGTGTTAAGGGCATACAAGAAGTAAGATCAGGGGTAATACTTTCTATCCTCGGAGACTCATCAATTATAACCTCCCAGCAAATTTCCTTTTGAATAGGGCACATAATTTCTACGCAAATCAAACCAGATTGCTGTATTAGAAAATCTCTCTCTCCAAGTGATGTAGTAAAAATATCTCCAGAAGGAGTCGTCCAAATATAGTCTACAGGTTCATCAAAATTAAGTAAGTCTACTTCAAAACTAGTAGAAGTACCTCTACAAACAGGAACTGTTGCAGTAGTATCTAATGGGAAAATGGGTTCCAGCTTTGGGGCATCCTTTGTTGGTTCGATGATGGCTGTTCCTCCAAACATTACTTCACAACCAATATCTGGATAAGGACCTGTAGGATCTAAAAGAGATCTTCTATGATCTAATAATACGAAATAATTGGTATTTTCTTTTAGGGTAATTGGAGCCCATATTTGGGAGCTAGTGGTATCCAAACCTAGGTCACTAGAAAGACCAGTAGACGATTGTATTTCTATAATACTATTACCATCTGGTGCTATATCAAAGTCTGGAGCTTGCGATCCACAAAAAAGAGGTATAGAACAAGGATTTGATGGACAATCTCCCTCCCAAATCATAAAATCAAAGTCTCCCCCTAGATTGTCTGGTGTGATTAACATTTCGAATGTACCAGAAGTAGCTGCTTTAAAAGAAAACCAAAAAGATTTTTCTTCAGGAAAGTCATAAGGTATTGCAGTATTAGGAATACTGACATTGTCTATCTCATCGGGTGGGCCAACACACATTCTAAGCCCATTGTTACTTGCTATTCCAGGTCCTCTACCATCAGCAAATACACTATCCTCTTCACCAGGTCCAGTCAATGGATCAATTTTTAAACTATAGCCAATACTAAGATCTATGCTACTTACAGTTGAAGCAAGCTCTGGTACTAAATCAAGGGCGATAGGACAATCCTGGTTTTGCGCAAAAAGAGTAAAACCAAAACAAAAAAAACATAAAATCAGTCCAAATTTCCGTGTCATTATCATACTAATTAGGTGCATTCTCGATGTAGCTAAGGATATTCTACCTGTAGCGCAACTTTAGGAACTACTTTTGCAAAGTAAAAAGAAGAAAAACTAATATAAAATACAAATATAAGTCAAAACGAAAATTTCATGATTTTCTTTTAACAGGTACTAATATTTTAGAGTTATCCTTTGAGTTGTTTAAGAATGTATTCTTAAATTAATTATAAATAGCTGATAATTAGACATTTAAAACTAATAGATCAATTCTTTGATAAACAACTTATTATTAATAAGGATAAAAATGGTAATAGTCATTCAACTATACCAATGAACCTGTTCCTTTTGTTAGGTTTATGACAAAGAAACAGCTTTTCATAGTGTATGTTTAAACACTTGCTTAGACATACGTTTATTCCAATAAATAGATAGTTTTAATAAGAAGGTACTTAAATCAAAGGCTTGTGGTTACGTGAAATAGGTCTTTTGTCGATTCGTAACCCACTTTTAGATGGAATGCAAAGATAGTTAATTGATCGTTATTCAAGAATATTAAAGTAGACTAATTCTGGAATGGGGCAAAAATAAATTTACACCTTTGATTGCTTCTTTAGGGAGTAGGTAAAAAATAAAGTACCCGTTATGGCATAGTTATTTTTATGTGTAAGGAACTCAAAAAATCGAAGCATAGCTGGGCTACGGTTCTATTTTTTGAGTTTCTTACACATAAAAAGAACAGGTCAGAATGGGTAGGTTATTTCTTACCTACTCCCTTAGGTCCTATATTCTCCTTTAAATCTGCCTTCCAAGCATTGTAGGTGGCAACAGTCGTAGTATCAACAATACGTCCGTTCCCTCTCTGGCGGCACGACAGGTTTAAAAAGCAATTAGGAACTACTTGAGCAATCCAAAAATGTAAACTAATTTTCATATCATTTCGCATACTACTATACGTGTGAACTAGAACAGAGAGCAGAGAATAGAGAGTAGAGA
>JALZWC010000342.1 GCA_023300255.1 Saprospiraceae bacterium
ATAGAACAACTATACAAGGATTTTTTAAAGAAAAGTAAGACCAAAATAATCTACCCAAGAATCTAAACTTATTTCTACATCATTCCTTAGCCAAACTGAAACCATTCTATCCCTCTTTCTTCATTATTTGCTAATTGCAGCTTTCCTCAATTTCTGTAAGAATGGTGATGCAAATATAAAATCTTGTAAATTTTCGTTTGTACTTGTAAGTACTTCTTCTTTTGCTCCCCGCCATGCTACTTCTCCTAAGTGTAATAAAATAATAGTATCTCCAATCTCCATTACAGAGTTCATGTCATGCGTATTAATGACGGTTGTAATTTGATTGTCAACAGTAATATTATGGATTAATTCGTCTATAACAATGGACGTTTTAGGATCTAGACCAGAGTTGGGTTCATCGCAAAATAGATATTTTGGCTCTAATACAATTGCTCTAGCAATACCTACTCTTTTCTGCATTCCACCGCTAATTTCTGAAGGGTATTTGCTATTTGATCCCTCTAAGGTAACTCTTTCCAAACAATAATTTACTCGATCTAGCTTTTCTTTTTTTGTTTTGTTGGTGAACATATCCAAAGGAAAGCGAACATTTTCCTCTACGGTTAAGGAATCAAATAGGGCCGTTCCTTGAAAAAGCATACCTACTTTCATCCTTAATCCTCTTAACTCTTTTTTATTAAGTTGATGGAAATTGATATCATCATACCATACATGACCACTCGTCGGCTTCATCAAACCAACCAATAATTTTAGGAAGACAGTCTTACCTGCACCACTTCTTCCAATGATCATATTCGTCTTACTTTGTTCAAAAGTGGTACTAATGCCTTTTAAGACTTTTGTCTCTCCAAAGTTTTTAATAATGTTTTCTACTCTAATCAAAAGATGTATGTTGAGGTTATTAATTTATTTAGGAGTCAGGAGTCAGGAGTCAGGAGTTAGGAGTCAGGAGTCAGATTACTCCTATAAGCATCCCGTTGTCAACGTATTACTAGCCTGACACCTGACACCTGACTCCTCACCCCTAAAATCACCCTGTCAAGACAACAGCAATCACCAAATCCGCTAGTAATATTAATATATCACTATAGACCACCGCTTGTGTACTTGCTTGCCCTAATTCTATACTTCCTCCTTTTACATAATATCCTTGATAACAAGAAACGGTGGTCAGGATTAATGCAAAAACGAAAGATTTGACGAACATGACAAATATATTATAAGGAACAAAAAAGGATCGAATACCTCTCACATATTCAGGATCTGTTAGACTACCGAAAGGTACTGTAGCAATATATCCTCCTATAATACTGACAAATGCAGCAATACTTACTAAAAGAGGAATAACAACTAGTGCAGAGAGGACTTTTGGAAGTATCAGATAGGCAGCCGTATTGACGCCCATTAACTCCATTGCATCTATATGCTCCTTTTGTCGCATTCCACCGATCTCAGAAGCCATATTAGAGCCTACTTTTCCTGCTAATACTAATCCTGTAAAAGTAGGTGCTAACTCAATAATCGTAATATCTCTTACTATATAGCCAATGTAGTACCTTGGGATCATATTCCCACTGAGTTGATAGGCAAACTGTACAGCTGTTACGGCCCCTATGAATAAAGAGATTAAGCACACAATAACTAGTGACCCAACCCCAATATCGTTCATTTGCCGCATTGTTTCTTTCCAATACATGGAAAACTTCTCTGGGCGAGCGAACATAGAGCGCATCAACATCAGGTATCGACCAAAATGGAAAAAGATGTTTTGATTCATATATATAAGTAATGCCTTTATTTTCTAATCAGTGACTCTTTCACTTTTTGTTACAAAAGTAATTTAATTTGGGATTTATACAAGGAAGGATTAACGTCCTGTTTCCAACAAAAAAGCTCAAATTCGATACCGAATTTGAGCTTTTTCCATCACTTAGGACTATTTAGTGATTCATTTCCAATGTCCTTTTTCTTTTTAAAAGGTTTTTTTTTCTTGAATAGCTATTAGAAAAGCTTTTCCAACGCATATCTATTACCCCAAAAATAGCCTCTTTTATAATACCCTTTGACATTTTTGAGATGCCTATTATTCTATCAGTAAATGTGATCGGTACTTCTGTTAATTTAAATCCTAAAGTACTAGCAGCATATTTCATTTCTATTTGGAAAGCATACCCAATAAATCGGATAGCATCTAAATCTAAGGCCTCTAAGACTTCTCGTCTATAACATACAAAACCAGCCGTAGGGTCATTGATAGGCATCCAAGTAATCATTTTAACGTACCAAGATGCGCCATAAGATAAAACTAATCTATCCCAAGGCCAATTCACACATTTTCCGCCTTTTACATATCGAGAGCCTACTGCTAAATCCATATTTTCATCAATGCAAGCTGCTCTTAGCCTCACTAAATCCTTTGGATTATGAGAGAAATCAGCATCCATTTCACAGATAAAATCATAGCGTCTTTTCAGCGCCCATCTGAACCCTCTTATATAAGCAGTACCTAAGCCTAATTTCCCTTTCCGCTCCACAATATGTAGTGCATCTGGATAGGTTTCCATCATAGATTTGACGATTCTGCCCGTTCCATCAGGAGAGCCATCATCAACAATTAATACATGAAAAGGTACAGGGAGGTCAAATACGGCTTGGATAATTTCCGTAATATTTTCTTTCTCGTTGTAGGTCGGAATGATTACTAGATTGTTAGACAAAGCTGAGAATTTTAGTGTTAGTGTTAATGTTTTTCTTTCTCGTATATTGTCGTACAGCGCTCTTAATAAGATGGGACAGTATACTTAAATCGGAACTCAATCTATATGAAGGTACAAAAATACCACCAAAAATGAAATGTTAACCTAAACAATAGGTTAATACTTGATTATTTAAACGAGTAAATGTATAATTTATTTCAAATTATTTACTTCCTACCCAACCTTTTTTAAAAGTTTGACTGTCTTTTAGAATGAAGGTATTAAGTACTTTAAGTAGTGTGATAAAAATAAGCTAACAATTTTAAATGATTGTAAGATTGTGTACGTCACGTGTACAATCACACAATCAAAAAATAAAATGTAAGATTATTTTTGTCCGACTACTTAATAACAAAAAAAGCTACAAACGCTTTATTGTCTCCCAAAATCAGTTAAATCTATAAATAATGAAATTATCCCAACTAACATTTTTATTAATCCTCATCTGTAGTATTAGTTTTACTGGCTGCTTAAAAGATGAGTGTGCAGGCACTACTACCTTTATTCAATGGAATCCAATTTATAAATCACTAGAGGAAATAAGAGCAGATATTACCGTAGAAGGTGCTAGAACCTTGGAATCACCTGGCAAACTATACTTTTATGGGGATTATATTCTCATTAATGAACGAAGAGAAGGAATTCATATCATTGACAATAGCGACTCTTCCAATCCTCAAAATATTAGCTTTATCGCGATTCCTGGCAATGTAGATATGGCCGTTAAAGACGGATTTTTATATGCAGATAATTATATTGATTTATTGACAATCAATATAAAAGACCCTAAAACTCCTCAATTGGTTAAAAGAACGGAAGATGTATTTCCTCCCGAAAGGATTCATCCTGAATTGGGTCTATTAGTAGATTATGAGGAAGCAGAGACTACCTTAGAAATAGACTGCTTCGATCCAAGGTTTGGACAAGACGTATTTCGAAATGTCGATGTTATTTTTACGGCAGAAAGTGCTAGTGCAGATGTTGCAAGCGGGAAGGCCAAAAATCTTTACGAATAATTGAACGCAACGACAGCTCAATTAATAAGCCAACTAAAGGGACTGCCCATTCGAAAGCTTTAGAAAATAGAATATATCCGAATGTTATCATTAATGATGCTTCTAATAATTTACAGAATGCAAGTATTAGGCAAAAAGTGAGAATAAATTGGTCGTTTTAAGCTAGTCATTTTTTAC
>JALZWC010000343.1 GCA_023300255.1 Saprospiraceae bacterium
CACCGTCTATAGCAACAAATATTAGGACAGAACTCCCAAGGAGCGTAGCTTCGTCACCGTATTTTCTTTAGCTGCGAAAAGATATGTATATACCATAGGCGGCTAGACAGGTCCAAATAAAATATCCAGTAGTGTATCAATCACCTACTTACATCGCATAAAGGACTGTCTTACAAAAGTAAACAAAAAAAGCCTCTAGAGTAATCAAACTCTAGAGGCTTTTTATATATCTATTCTAATGAATGAATTATATCATCACTGCCTAGCTGAAAGATAGGTCTACTCTCTATTCTAATTCTATGTCCAGTAGTGTGCTCGTTTCTAGTTTAAATTATGGTTCAATTCCAATTAATACCAGAGGCACGGCAGGAACACCTCTTCCTTGTCTAGCCAGGTCATACAAAGCACTTTCGTAATATCCAGGTCCAGAAGACATTTCAGCTTGCATTTTTTTCATTGGTAATATTTCTATTCCAACTTCAATTGTATCTCCAACATAGAAGGCAAGATGTTTTACAAATAAATCATAAGCAATAAAACTATACTTTCCAAATTGAACTTCTACTGCAATTCTATTTTTCACAAAATCAGTTTGATTATAAGACCTTATAGGAGTTTTACCATGATCTTCAATCATTTTTTTCTGATCGACATCTTTCAAATGCATAGTTCTAGTAATCAATCTATAATCATCTGTCACCCAATAATTAGTTCGGCTTTCATACCAATCTAATTTCTCAAAGTCCTCTTTCATTTTCTTATTTATAGCAGTTGGACTGAAAAGTGCTTTGCCTTCCATAGTTTTCTCCTTACTAATTTTAGTTCGGAATTGGTTTGCATTAATGCCTTCAATAACTTTTAATATTTCTTCCCACATTTCTTTTTGATGATATTGAATCCATTCAAAGCCATTTAAATGAGAATACATCGCTCCTATTTTCATTGTTTAAATATTTTTTTATTTAGGCTAGATAAAAGATAAAACCCAACTAGAAGACTCTCTTTGTTTTCTTCCAGTTTTTTATTCTTTTCTTTTACAATGTTTTCAATGATTCCTTCATCAATTCCATCGAAATTTGCTTTTTTTAGAATATGACCAACGCATTCTCCAACATGATCTAAAAAATTAAATACTTCATTATTAGAATTTGAGGAAGTCCAAATTTCTTGTAATTTTTTAGAATTTAGTTTCTTATATTTCTTGGTTAACAAATTTATAGAATCTGTAAATATTTCATTTTTTGTAGAATTGACAATTGGGGCCAATTTATTTTTAAGATTTTGATTTAAAGAAATATCTTTGATGTTTTTAGAATTCCCATGATAAAACTTAAAAGACCAGTCTATATTTTCTGATTTGGGATTATTAGATAATTCAAATCTAACTCCACTTCCATATCTAAGATAAGGAACGGCAAATCGGAACTTTCTTTTAGCTGGGTATTTTCTCTTTGGATATCCTAAATTTGATTTGAAGGCTTCATACTTTGGTTTAACATGTATGTAGCTTGATTCATCAGGAAATTTAAGTTCATTAGCTTTAACTTCTAACATACTTTGAAATATATAGTATGTTAAGATTGGAGGAACTGCATTTCCTATCATTTTAAATTTCGAATTCAAAGTCCTTCCATAAAACTGATAAGTTATAGGAAAACCTTGAATAACGCCCCGTTCTCTTACATTTAATCTTCTGTATCCTTTATCAGATTTTAAAATAATGCTTTCTCTTGATACTCTTGTA
This sequence comes from Saprospiraceae bacterium, assembly GCA_023300255.1. Classification (GTDB taxonomy): domain Bacteria; phylum Bacteroidota; class Bacteroidia; order Chitinophagales; family Saprospiraceae; genus JAFMDF01. The sequence goes on from JALZWC010000343.1 coordinate 1,745, forward strand.
CAAGTAGCTGTTACTGTTCTACTAGGTCTATCAAGTTTATCAGGAAAGGCCATATTATTATATATGGGATGGTATGATTTCGCATCTCTATTAATTCGTTCTTCCTCTGAAGTTAAGTCAACCTCATTTTTTAATTCTGTTATTTCATTCTTTGATATTTTATATCCATAGTTAGGATCTACTATTGTCCTCTTTTTAAGCGCATTTAATACATCTCCTAAAGTATTTTTAGCTATTGAAGTTTTGTAAGCGTTAAATAATTCAAAAGGGAAGTTTCCAGCAATCATTCTTTTCCTTTTTTGCGGAACTCCATAATCAGAAGAATCTACAACTGTAATTGTTGTAACCAATGATTTGAATCGTTTTAAAGAACCTTCGTTTAACTCCTTTTCAAGAATCTTTGCTACCCTTGGAACATTTTCCATTGCCCAATACTTCGGTTTTAAGTATTCTACAACTTCAAGAAATTTATAAATATCTATTAATCCATCAGCTAGATCCCCATTTCCTCCTTTGTTTGCATAAGAAAATTGGGTGCAAGGAGGGCTTCCTACCACAAAATCAATTTTATGATCAAAGGTTAAGTTTTTAACTTCTATCTCTCTGATATTAACTTCTTTATGATTTGTGTTAAAATTTAGATTATGTGTTTGATTTGCTTCCTTCCACCACTCATAGGATGCTAAGTTGGTTATTTCTGACAATTTCATTCCCATTGTCCAACCACCTATTCCACTATAAAGATCTATTGCGTATTTCATGATAGCAAATATAATAATTTCTTGTTTACTTATTTATTTTAAAAAAACAAATTGTTTATTTATGTTTGCTGATGAATTTTATTAGTATTTGATATAAAATTCCAACAAATTCTTTCCAACTACAAAAGTAAACAAAAAAAGCCTCTAGAGTAATCAAACTCTAGAGGCTTTTTATTTATATATCTTCTGATGAATTCATCATTTTCTAAATTATCCTCCCAATGCAGCAGCACCACCCACAATCTCCGAAAGTTCCTTCGTAATTGCTTCTTGACGAGCTTTGTTGTAAGAAATCTTTAGTTCCTTCACTAGTTCTTCTGCATTTTCTGTAGCGGCATCCATTGCCGTCATCCGCGCACCATGCTCAGAAGCATGTGTATCTAATACAAACTTTTGAAATTGTGTCTGTAAAATACTTGGCACTAAATGCTTCAATAAATCTTCTTTATTCGGTTCGAAGATGTAGTCTGCTTTAGCAGTAGACTCTCCTGGTTTCTTCTCTAGTTTAGCTACTGGCAAAAACTGCACACAAATTGGAATCTGAATAGCAGCATTTTTAAATTGACCGTAGGATGCATCAATCGCATCATACTCACCTGCCTCAAAAGCATCCATTAGTTGTTGAGATACTTTTGCTACATTATCAAAACTCAAATCACTAAATAAAGCAACATGGTCTTCAATTCTTTTACAATCAGAATATTGCTTTCTAAAGAAATCATTCGCTTTTTTACCAATAGGCAAAATAGTTAACTTCCCTGCTTGTCTAACTGCATCATACTTTTCCTCAATCTTAGCTACTGCTGCTTTGATGATGTTGTTATTAAATGCACCACACAATCCTTTATTGGAAGTAACAACTACCATACAAACAGCTTGTATTGGTCGTTCTTTTCCAAAAGAGGTGTTCGCATCGCCTTCTAAGTTAGATAAGATGTTGACTAACATATCATTCAACTTATTAGCATACGGACGCATTTGAGTAATCGCCATTTGCGCTCTTCGCAATTTAGAGGCCGCTACCATCTTCATCGCTTTCGTAATCTGTTGCGTATTTTTTACGGATGTAATCCGCTCTCGAACTTCTTTAAGATTAGCCATAACTTATATTAGGTAGGAGGTATAAGGTATGAAGTATAAAGTACAAAGTAGGAGCTTTAAAATGTTGACTTATGTAGTATTGAAAGTAGATTTATTAGCTGCTATACAATTTATAACATCCAACTTGTCAAATATGCTAAATCTACATCCAATTACATCTAAGTCTACATCATAAAATTCATACTTTATACTTCATAACTCATACTTCATATCTTCATAGTTCTTATTTAAATCGACCAGATAATTCTGCCGCTAATTCTTCTACTGCTTTAACAGCCTCAGGTGCTAATTTTCCTTTACGGAAAGATTCTAATGCATCTGGGTGTCTTTGCTCCAAAGTAGTTAAGAACTGCTCTTCGAATTCTTTCACCTTATTTACTGGAATATCTTTCAACAAACCTTTTGTACCTAAGTAGATTATCGCTACTTGCTTTTCTACTGTTACAGGAGAATACTGTGGTTGCTTCAAGATTTCTACATTCCGCTTACCTTTTTCTAAAGTAGCTAATGTCGCAGCATCCAAATCAGAACCGAACTTAGAGAACGCTTCTAATTCTCTGTACTGCGCTTGATCCAACTTCAAGGTACCAGATACTTTCTTCATCGACTTTACCTGCGCTGATCCACCTACACGAGATACCGAGATACCTACGTTAATCGCAGGACGTACACCAGCGTTAAATAAATTCGACTCCAAGAAGATCTGACCATCTGTAATAGAAATTACATTGGTAGGGATATACGCAGATACATCACCTGCTTGCGTTTCGATAATCGGCAATGCCGTTAAAGAACCACCACCTTTTACGATACCTGCATCTTTCAAAGATTTAGGTAAATCGTTCATATCGTTTGCAATCTTATCATCATTAATGATCTTTGCAGCACGCTCTAATAAACGGGAGTGTAAGTAAAATACATCTCCTGGGTAAGCCTCCCGTCCTGGTGGACGACGAAGTAATAAAGATACTTCTCTATAAGCTACCGCTTGCTTCGATAAATCATCATATACAATCAATGCTGGTCGGCCAGTATCTCTAAAGAACTCTCCAATCGCAGCACCCGCAAATGGTGCGTAAAACTGTAGCGGTGCAGGCTCAGCTGCAGAAGCGGCTACGATACAAGTATAAGCCATCGCTCCGTTTTCTTCTAAAGTCTTTGCAACGTTTGCAACAGTAGAAGACTTCTGACCAGAAGCTACATATATACAATAAACAGGTTCGCCCCTGTCATAAAATTCTTTTTGGTTGATAATCGTATCAATCGCAATGGCAGTCTTACCAATTTGACGATCACCGATAATCAATTCCCGCTGTCCTCTACCAATTGGAATCATCGCATCAATCGCTTTGATACCAGTCTGTAGTGGCTCTGTTACTGGTTGTCTGTAGATTACACCAGGCGCCTTACGCTCTAATGGAATCTCATAAGTAACACCAGTAATTGGTCCCTTCCCATCAATAGGTTCCCCAAGTGTATTGACAACTCTACCGATGTAACCTTCTCCTACATTGATAGAAGCAATTTGACCAGTACGTCTAACCGTGGCCCCTTCAATGATACCATCAGGTGATCCCATTAATACGACCCCTACGTTATCTTCTTCTAAGTTCAAAACGATAGCTCTTACCCCACTTTCAAATTCTACCAATTCCCCTGCTTGCGCACTAGTCAAGCCGTATATACGAGCAATACCATCACCAACTTCGAGTACAGTACCAACTTCTTCTAATTCTGTAGAGTTGTTAAAGCCAGATAGTTGTTGTTTGATTATTGCTGATATTTCATCAGGTTTTACATCAACCATATCTATAGTTTTTTATTTTGAATGATGAATTTTGTAGGATTCTTAATGGTTAAAAACCTACCAAAAAATTAATTTATAATATAAGATCTTTTTAGAACAGAGAGTAAAGACGTATTACATTCAGAAAAAACGAAAATTTTTCATTTCTTAAACGTGATACGTCTCTATTCCCCGCCCGCCTGACGTCAGTCGGGCTGGTCTGCTCTCACTTCTCTATTCTAAAAAATCACATTTTCTTGTCGTAATCGCTACCAGAAAACTCTTTTCTAAGCAAATCCAGTTTATGTGCCACACTAGCATCATATAGTTTGTCATCAAATTCGATCACAAATCCACCAATAAGATCTGGATTCACCGCTGTTTCAATTTCTATATTATCGTTCGTCGAATCACTCCCCATTAATTGCGCTTTGATAATCGACAAAGAAGTAGCTTCTAATGGTTCGGCTGTGGTTACTTTGACAGTAGTGATATTATTCAGTGTTTTATACTGTGCAATGTATTGATCTGCGATAGCAGGCAAATATTGTTCTCTACCTTTTCTAGTAACAACGTCTAAAAAAGTCATTGTCAATTCGTCAAATTTTCCACCAAAAATAGCTTTGATAATCGCTTGCTTCTTATCCGATTTAACAATTGGACTTTTTAACAAAAGCTGAAAATCTCTCTGCTCCGCTGCTTTTTTAAAAGCTTTTACCTCTTCTAAAATTTTATCTACTTTATCTTGCTCTTGTGCCAAGTCTAGTAAAGATTTAGCATATCGAGAAGCAATTCTAGTTACTGACATATTATTATGGTCTTTGTTATTGAAAAAGAACAGAGAGTAGAGAGCAGAGAATAGAGATATATTTCGTTTAAAACTAGACAATATTTCGTTGTTTTTTAAACGAAATATATCTCTGCTCTCTCGTCTCTACTCTCTGTTCTATTAAAAGACTAATTAGTTCATTTTAATTTCCTCCACTAACTTAGTCACCAAACCTACTTGCTCTGGATTAGCTTTTAAGTCTTTGCGGATTACTTTTTCCGCAATATCTAGCGCCATCTGTCCAACCTTATTCTTCACTTCTAATAAAGCAGCTTTCTTTTGACCTTCGATTTCCATTCTAGCAGAAGCAACGATTCTATTCGCATCATCTTTTGCTTTCACCTTTGCTTCAGAAATGATCGTTTCTTTAGCATTCTTGGCTTCTTTCATAATCATTGCCCGCTCTACTTGTGCTTCTTTAATCAACTCCTCATTTCTAGCATTCAATGAAGCCATCTCCTCTTTTGCTTTCTTTGCTTCATCCAAAGCATCTTGGATATCCGACTGTCTTTTCTTTAAGGATTCTGTAATGGGGCCTAAGGCAAATCTGCTCATCAAAAACCAAAACAAACAGAAAATTATAGAAGTCCAAAATAACAAACCAAAATCTGGCTTAATTACACTAAAATCTGCTAAAAAAATCATGATATATCTATTTAAAAAATGATGAATGAGAATTAGAGTTCATCCATTCAAAATTGTTATTTTTTTTTGGAAAGGTTGGCCCACAACCAACCGTTGCGAAGCCAACCTTAAATAAGCTTAAATTTCTTTAAGCGGCATTATGCTATGCTACTAAGAAAGAAAGAATTAATGCGATCAACGCAGCACCCTCAATGAAGGCAGCCATTAAGATCATATTCGCACGAATATCACCTACAGCTTCTGGTTGACGAGCAATACTTTCCATTGCTTTAGCACCGATCCATCCAATTCCAAGACCTGCGCCAATTACAGCTAAGCCCATGCCTATTGCTACTATAGAACCACCCATTTGTTAAAGATTTATAAGGGTAAAAAAATATTTTGATTAAGTAAGAAGTAAAAGGTAAGAAGTAATAGGTAAGCTAACTTACACCCTACTACTTTTTACCTATTACTTCTTACCTATTACTTTTAATGCTCTGCTTCCGCATGGTGATGTTCTTCCGTTGAAGCACCAATATAAGAAGCTGTCAAAATGGTAAATACAAATGCTTGTACAAAAGCTACAATCAACTCAATCGCCATCATGAATAATGTCAAAAGCGTTGCGCCAACCGCACCCAAGCCTGCACCTGGAATACTTTGACCGTTTTTACCAAATATGAAAATAAAACTAACGAAAATTAAAATTACCATGTGCCCTGCCGTAATGTTAGCGAACAAACGCAACATCAAAGTTAGTGGCTTTATTAATACACCCATTAATTCCACAGGAATCAGGATGATTTTTACAAACCAAGGCGTACCAGGTGCTAAAAACAAATGCTTCCAATAATCTGCATTGCCGCTAATATTCGTAATTAAAAAAGCGAAGATAGCTAATACTGCTGTTACCGCTAAATTACCTGTTACATTAGCCCCACCGAAGAAAGGTATTTGGCCAAAAAGATTTAATCCTAGAATAAAAAGGAATACACATAACAAGAAGGGTAAGTATTTTTCATACTTAGGTCCTAAGAATGGAATCGCTACTTCATCTCTAATGAAAGTAACAAATGGCTCTAAGAAATTTTGTAAACCCGCTGGTGCCATTCCTACTCTACGCTCCATCGCCTTAGCAACAGATCTAAACAAGAAGAACAATAATGAACAGACAATCATCATCGACGTTACGTTCTTTGTAATAGAGAAATCGTAGAAAGAAGTAATTCCTCCACCAAAAAGTCCTGCATCCGCAGTACTCTTAGCATCCGTTGGATACAATTTATTATTATAGCAAACATAAGAAGTATGCTGCTTATTTATTTCTTTATGGATAAAACCACTGATTGGTACATTTCCTTTAGGGAAACTAGGATCTGTAATACGTCTTACTGTACCTCCGTCCAAAACGTAGCGATCAACCGCTTGGTGGCCGTCTCCATGGCCATATCCAGCAAAATGGAATTTAGAGGATAAGAAGGTCTTCAAACCTTCTTCCTTAGAATACAGAATACAAGGTAATGGAATCATAAATGGGCCGATACTGTACACATTCGCATCTGCAATGTGATGAATAGCATTTGCACCTGCATCGAATTCATGGTCTTGTGCTTCTCCACAGATTGGTCCATGCTGGTTGCCATGATCCCCATGTCCTTGCGCACCATGATCATGTCCAGAATGATCTTGCGTATTTTGTGTCTGATGGCCGTGATCATGCCCACTATGATTGTGACCAGAATGGTCATGCCCATCTTGTGCAAAGCCCGTTAAGGTAAGAACAGCTATATATAGAAAAGAAAGTATAATTTTACGCATCCGATGCTTTATTTTTAACAGTAAAAAAGCCCTTTTTGAAAATCGGTGCAAAGGTAGCATTTCTATACTTTTTTTTATAGTTAAATACAATCCTTTTTAGGAATAATCAAAAGTTTTTTAATAACATCAAAATCAAAGAGTTCAATACCTCTTGAATAGCAAATACCTTTTAATTCCGTGACATTACTTTTTGACCACGTAATATTCTTTCCAGTTAATTAAATGTTAAAATTTATTGCACCTATCTTACCTGTACCCAAATAAAGCATAGGTCAAAAAATCAATAAAACAGTTCTTTTTCCTATGAAAATTGCTAATTTCTTTTTGAGTGCATTATTCCTTTTATTCGCCATTGTACAATATAACGACCCAGATCCCTGGTTATGGATTGCTTTATACACTTATATCGCCCTTATTTCGGGAATGGCGGCATTCAATATCCGTCATAAATGGATGATCGGTGTAGGTTTAGCAATATGTGTAATCTGGAATCTCTTCTTATTACCTGATTTCCTCAATTGGCTTCAAACGGGTGCAGAATCAATAGTAGACGAAATGAAAGCAGAAAAACCACATATTGAATTAACTAGGGAATTTCTTGGTTTAGCCATTTGCATTGTCACCTTGGGTTTTCATTGGAAAAAAGCTTAAGAAGCTTGTCAAAAATAAATTCAAAATCTTGCCTCGTTATTTTCACGGCTATTTTTGTTAAAAAGCCTCGCCAATGCCCTGCATCGCCTACGTTTTTCGCCTCAATAGTAACAAAATTAACTTTGCCAATTTTTCTGAGTTTATTCTCAACTCGTTCCTTACATTGTTGATGGCATTAATTTTGTTAAAAAATAAGAAAAGATAGTGTGATTCTGTCCTTATTTTTACAATTATCTTTTCCTACCACTCAAGAATCCCCTCCCCTTAGTACTTCCATAACGTAAACGGTTTTTAATCGTTTATTTTTTGTATTTTCGTAATGCCTCCCTCCATATTATGAAGCTATTTAATTTCTATACATCTAGTAGCGGAACAAAGTATTTTTATTTTGTCTCCTAGACGCTTTCTTATGATAAATCTTACACCAATGAGAAATCCACGTACTATTATAACTTTGCTTTGCTTCTTTATTTTAGGAGCTTGTACAGAAGAACCGTCAATTACAGTCGAAACTTCAAGTTTGAAGCTATCTTTTACCACTAATTTTGATGGGGAGCCAATTGTAATGAATGAAAAAGAATATATGTATAATGGAAATCCTATTCGCTTTAGTAAAGTGAATTTTTACCTTTCCGATCTCACATTAGGTGGCAAAGAAATTATAGATATTACTTTCCTTGATTTAACAGAAACGCATACTAGCGAACAAGCTGCCGAAGAAGGAACCGTTCTTAACTTTTCTAAAATACCAGTAGGTGCATATAATTCTCTGGAACTTGGTATAGGTGTCCCTGCTGATCTTAATAGAACAAAACCGAATGAATATTCAACAAGTCATCCTTTAGGCTCTGATAATAGTGGCCAATATTGGGAGGCATGGAATAGTTATATTTTTGTAAAAATAGAAGGGCAATATGATAGTAATAACGATGGTTTTGATGCAGACGATGTAGCTTTTGCTTATCATATAGGCCAAGATGAATTTTATCAAAAATTATCTAACAAATTTAATTTAGATCTTAACTTAATAGCTGGTGAACCGACCGAGGTTGAATTACGTTTAGACATAAAAGGCTTATTCACTAATAATAATGGAGATTTATTAGAATTGGAAGCACATGATCCAAGTAATCAAATGGATGCCATGCGCTTGATTATGGATAATTTTAAAACTGCCTTAATCTATAGATTTTAATCCTATCAGTTCTTCATAAGATGAAGTTATTTAGTTTTTTGTCGAGTGTATTTTGAAACAAATCAAGGTGCGGAGACCGATAATAACTTTAGCTACTTGAGGGGGAGTAATGAAGAGTTGCGTCGACAAAATGCAAATACATTTATTTAACAGTGTAAGTAGTCAGACAAATAAGCCACTTTAGGCAATTCAAAATAATAAA
>JALZWC010000344.1 GCA_023300255.1 Saprospiraceae bacterium
GTTTTGCCGCCAAGCTTTTTTTTAGAATGAAGTTAAATCAACACTTAGTAAAGGAAAATAAATAAAGTAGACCATTATGATTTTTTAAATATTGGTTCTCAACATCTTACGACTTCATACTTCATACTTCATACTTATTACTTCATACTTATTACTTCACTTAGGTCGAATTAATTTGTCTTTGTCTTTGATAAATAATCAGAGACTAACTCATCCATTATGGTTCTAAGATAAGTTTTTTTCTCTTTAGCTATTTTCTTTAACTTTTCTAGCTTCTGCTTTTCCATGGTAATAGTTATACGCTTTTTTGAAGAATTGGGTATTGCCCCTTCTTTTTTATCTTCAATCGTTTTACGGATTAAAGCATCTATACCTATGACAGGTCTATCTGAACGCTTTTTGATCGCTGTTGCTTTTCCTTTTATCTGTTGTTGTTTACTTTGTTCTTGAACCTCTTTATCTACGGCAGTGGAAAATAAGCTCTCCAAATCAGATGTAAAGTCTTTGGAACTAGATCGTTTTTTTATTTTTTTGACTGTTTTAATCTCTGGTTTTACTTCTTCTACAAGAAATGGGGACATCCCTGCTACAGCGGAATCGTCAAATAAACTCTCAAGACCAGCCTTAAATTTTTTCTTACTCAACCTTTGGTTTTTTTAAGAATTGATGTAATTAGATTAGGCATGATAAACTAATAAATTTAGGGCTAGCGATTTTAGCTTATAAATAATATCTAAAAAATAAACATAGCAGAGCTAGGGTTCTTTTTAGCATTTTTTACAAGAAAAAAGAGTAGTCACAGACGGCTAATCTATTATTTTAATATACCTTATGCTTTAGGCTTCTACAGTCTGTCCTGTACGCTCTAAAATTTCTTGACATAATTGCAAGTAATCTATTGCCCCAGGACTTCTTTTTTGGTAAGCAAAAATATCTTTTCTTTGAGAAGGTGCTTCTGCTAACGCTACATTATCTCTAATAAAGGTCTTAAATACCTTTTCGCCGAAGTATTTTTGAATGGTAGCCACAACATCTCTATTCAATACCTTTCTATGATCGTACATAGTCGCGATTACACCACCAATTTGTAGATCTTTATTCAATCTAAAACGAACTTTATCTACTACTTGCTTTATTTTCGCTAGACCTTGTAAGGCCAAAAATTCTGTTTGTAATGGAATATAAACAGATTGACTACTAGTCAAAGCATTTAGTGTTAATAAACCCAAAGAAGGAGGACAGTCAATAATTATATAGTCATAATCCTCAATCACTACAGATAATAGCTCTTTAAGAATATACTCTCTACCTGCTTCATTAATTAATTCCATTTCTGCACCAGATAAATCAAGTGTAGAGGTAATGACATCTAATCCTTCCTTAACAGTGAAAGGTACTAGTTCTGATTCACCTCTCAGTGCTTCATAAATCGTGGCTTTTTGTCTAGGAATTCCTAATGATAAGGTTAGGTTTGCTTGGGGGTCTAAATCAATGAGTAATACTCTTTTGTTTAATTCAACTAATCCAGCACCTATATTAATTGCACTGGTCGTTTTGCCCACGCCTCCCTTGTGGTTTAGTAAGGAAATAACTAATCCCATGTTAATTTGATTGTTGAATTTAATGGCGAGAAATACGTTTTCTCACAGTATAATGCAAAAGATTAAGCCAATGCTAAGCATTAGTAATCTTTTGTTTTGTGTAGTTTGAAAATAGATTACAAAAGCAATCTATTGAAATTGTAAAAAAAATGAACCTGTCGAGCCCCGCTAGGCAGGATAGAAATATTTTTGAACAACTCTAATACAAAGATAAAAGTTTATCGGTATTTATCGACAAAATCTTTGTACATACCGTTAATATACAGAAATTTTGCCATAATCTAAACTTTTTCTTAAATAAGTAGACTTTATTCCAAATAATAAGAGAAATAAGGTAAGTAGCGGAAATACCTGCTGCAATGGCAAGTTTAATACCGAATTTACCAAAACTATTTCTACGGTTTTTTAAATCAATCTTGTTACAATATATTTATTATTTTATAATAAATATATAATTTTTTTACATAAATTAATAAATTTGGATTTAACAACCTTAAAAATTAGTATTCTAGGCTGTGGATGGCTTGGTTTTCCACTAGCTATACATTTAGCAAATAAAGGATGTATCGTGAAAGGATCTACTCGTTCTGCTCAGAAGTTAGCTGCGTTTCATCAACACAAAATCCTTCCTTTTTTGATAGAGGTAACTAAACGAATTAAAGGGACTAATATTCCTTTGTTTTTTCAAAGTGATATTCTCTTTATTAATATACCCCCTGGTCGAAAAAGAAGAGATGTGGCTCGTTCTCATCCCTTACAAATAGTAGCAATTTTGGAACAAGCCCGTAAGCATGGTATCAAGAAAATACTCTTTATTAGTTCGACAAGTGTCTATGGCAATGTCAATCGAATTGTCTCAGAAGCAGATGAACCGAATCCTGAAACCCCTTCTGCACATGCCTTAGTTGAAATAGAGCAACTATTAATGGAGCAATCTGAGATGGAAGTGACTATTTTAAGAATGGGAGGACTAGTAGGATTGGAACGTCCAGCGGGCCGTTTTTTAGCAGGCAAGACAGATCTTAAAAATGGCTTAGCTCCTGTTAATATGGTTCATCAGATAGACTGTATTTCTATTATTACAGCTGTGATAGAGCAAGAAAAATGGGGAGCTATTTATAACGTTTGTTCTGATGAACATCCAACGAAAAAAGATTTTTACACCCATCAGGCTACTAAACAAGGATTCGACGTACCTACATTTTTAAAAGAAGAAGATTATATAGGTAAAAAAGTATCTAATTTTAAAATAAAAAAGGAGTTGAATTATCGTTTCAAATTTCCTGACCCTATGGGGTACTAGGTGGAGAGATACTTGAGAATGGCTATCGCTATTTATGTTTTAGAACCTGCCTTCCAAGGAATGCTATGGTATATACATAAGTATTCAGGATTGGCTGTCACCAAGGAAAAAAATTGAACGCAGAGACGCAGAGATGCAGAGACTTAGCTACATTTTAACTACACTTGACTCTGCATCTCTGCGTCTCTGCGTTCAAAAATGATCATTGGCGATAGCCAATTTTGATATAGTAGCACTTAAATTTATATCCTCTTATATACTAACTACGTCTACTTTAGACCTTGTTTTATTTCGGAACTGCAAATACTTATGTATATACCATAGACGGCTAGACAGGTTCAATTCTTTTTATTGGCAACAGCCAATCCTCCGTGTTTTTAAATTCAAGTGGCGCTAGTCACTCTCCTAGACCCAAAGATAGTACCTAGTTGTAGGGCTTGTTCGGGAAATGTCTTTTTAAAACCTTCTGGAAAACTATGATATAAAGTAGCTGCTACAATAGTAGGATCAATATCAGGAACATTTAATATTTGTCGAATATTAATCTCTTGGAGATGGCTTACTTTTCCTAATGCGGACCAATCCTCTTCTGTGAAAATAGGTAAACTTGGGGCAGGGAATTTGTCCATAAATACTTTTACGTATTCGTGTAAGGCCACATTATAATATTGCCTTGGTTTAATAGCGCCATGCATGACTTCTTGTGCAGAGAAGAGCAATACACCATCTTCTTTGAACACTTCTGAAGAATGAAGATGTTTTGGATATTGAGGAGAGGGAAAAGCGGTAGGGTAGACTACTACATTCTCATATTCTTCGAATAATAAATCTGCTTGATGAAAATTAAGCTGTATTGCATTAGCGGCAATAGCAAACTTTACATCTTCTGGAATAATATCCCAACCTTTAGGTATAAAATTTACGCCCATCACAAACATGGCTAGTCGTTGTCGAAATCTTGTTTGATCTTGAGGAGTCAGTCTATTGTAAAAAGGGTTAACTTTCTCTAACATTTTACGAACAGGTTTATCCACATCTGGAGGATATCGTTCATACCACCACCAATCAATCTGAGGAGCGAGAATATAAATCAATGCCAATATAAAAAAAAATGGTAAGATGAAAAAAACATAAGAATCATCTACTTTCCAAGAATAGTATCCAGCAATAGATACAATAAGTAAAAACGGAATCGCTAATATTTTGGATGGCATATATTGTTTAATTTATACATCTTAAATAACTTTTATATATAAGACTATTCAAATTGATATAACCTTCTACAATACCTCTTTTAAAATTTTCCAAATTGTTTCTGTAATAATTATATTTCCTTCTGCGGTAGGATGAATTCCATCAGGTTGATTTAATTTTGGAATACCACCTACATTTTCTAATAAGAAGGGAATTAAATAAGTATCGTTCGCTTTAGCTAATTTAGGATACATAGCTCTAAAAGCGGTGGTGAAGTCTTCGCCCATATTTGGAGGAGCTTCCATACCTGCTAGAACAATTTTAGTAGTTGGACTTTTTGCTTTGACTTTACTAATGATAGCTTGTAAATTTTTAAAAGAGTTCTCAGGAGCAATTCCTCTTAAGCCATCGTTTCCTCCTAATTCTAATACAAAGACATCTATAGGCTGTTTTAATATCCAATCTATACGGCTAGCTCCACCCGCAGTCGTCTCTCCACTCAATCCTGCATTGATGACTTCGTAATCTAACAATAAAGAATCGATTCTATTTTGTATTAAGCTTGTAAAGCTTTGGTCTGGATCTAAACCATAACCAGCCGTTAAACTATTACCAAAAAATACTACTCTCTTTTTCGTAGCCTCTTTAGTTTTTACTTGTTTAACGGGACTAGATGGCTTGGCTTGTTTTTGTTCGATTGATGTAGAAGAAGGGCTTTTAGTTTCTTTTGATGCATCTCCGCAGTTAGTTAATAACAATATGGACAGTATTGATAACACAAAGTAGTTTTTCATAAGTCGTTGATAAATAAGCGTATTGGGTTTATTAGATCGTCAGTTAAAAAAGAGGTAATGCTGCAAAACTTACCATCGGATGGCTAGCGCCGTCCGATGGTAACGAAACCTCATCATCGGACGGCGCCAGCCATCCGATGATAAGATTTGGATAAGGAACAATCTCTAGCATTTTACCACTTTTCAAGCTGACGTTCTAATGATTCTTAGATAGACTTCTAGATCTTTTTGCAAAGAAAAACAACTAAGATAACCGTAAAAAAGTCACAAAAAGAATGTCTTGAATTTTTTTTTATTTTTTATCAAACATTTACAATATACTAATCGTTTAATTTATAAGTAATTATAGATAATTTTCTTTTTTAATAAAAGAATAGTACTTAATGTTTACTTGACTTTAACTCTGTTTGCCTTTACTTTTGTACTGCTCATTAAGCGTAAAATAAAAAATAAAATAAAATTCTCTTCCTTTTTCCTTTTTTCAATAAAACGTGACATTTTAAAAAAAATATTTTTTCCTCCCTTCTTTCCTTCATACTGTAGACAAACTCTATACCTCCTTTTAAAGTACCTGTTTAGACAATAAGAAATAGACCACATCACACTACGCAAATAAAAGATTAAGAATCGATTACTTTTTTAAATAATCAAATTTGCGTGACTATTTTACTGAATATCCCCTTCCTCCTAAAAAAATAGAATCCTCCTTCCCCATATTTTTTAATAATAAGGACACCTCCTTCAGGTTCTTATAAATTCAATTTTCAATTACTATGAAGTATTCTTTACAAGCTAAAAATTCTTTAAGCTTGGCTCGTCTAACAAATTATTCTTACAAGTTAGGTGTTCTTAGTTTACCACTCTTTTTAGTACTAGCTCTTTGTTTGTTAGTTCCAGCGAAGATGACTGCTGCTCCTTTAGATGGAACTACTACTACGATTTCTACTACTAAGAAATTAACCATTAAGAATAATGGTACTTGTACAGTAGGGGTATATCATTGGTTAGCATCAGGAGACGTCTATAAACAAGATTTGAAAGCAGGTGGTTCTTGGGCGGTAAATACAGAAAAAGGACAAATGTGGAGGGTGATTAATACCCAGGTAGATTGGAAAAATTTGAAATATGATGAACACTTTGAAGTAGGAAGCGATAGTAGACAGACATGGACTATTAAGCCAACTTACTGTGAAGGTGCAACAAAAACATGCGGTGCAGAATTGGAGCACTTTGGTGTAGTAGCAGAAACGGGCTGCAATAAAAATGATGGAAAGATTATTACAGACCCGCATATCAATGCAGGAACTGTTTTACCTTATTATGTAAAGTATTCTTACAATGGAACAACAAAAGAGCATGGACCATTTGATAAGAATCAAGATAATTATATTACAGGATTAGCGGCAGGAATTTATAAGGATTTGACAACTATTGATGCGAATGGTTGTGCAAAAAATCATGGTAGTATAGTAATAGAGAAAGCGAAGTGTGAGACAACAGAATCAAACTGTAATGCGGAATTAGAACATTTTAGTGCAGTGGCAGAAACGGGCTGCGATAAAAAGGATGGAAAGATTATTACAGACCCGCATATCAATGCAGGAACTGTTTTACCTTACTATATAGCGTATACTTATAATGGAATAACAAAGAAGCATGGCCCATATGGAAATCAAGATAATTATATTACAGGATTAGCAGCAGGAACTTATACAGATTTGACAATTATAGATGCGAATGGTTGTACAAAAAATCATGGTAGTGTAACAATAGAGAAAGCGGCTTGCGAGCCAGCACAGCCAACCTGTAATACTAAGGAATTAACGATTAAAAATAATGGTGATTGTACAGTAGAAGTATATCATTGGTTAGCATCGGGAGATGTATACCAAGAGGATTTACAAGCAGGTGGTTCTTGGTCTGTAAATACAGAAAAAGGACAAATGTGGAGAGTAATTAATACGAATCCAAAGTGGGAAAAGTTGACTTATGATGAGCACATTGAAGTTACAGCTGATTGCGAGCAGACATGGGATATTACGCCAACTTATTGTGAAGGTACAACACCAACCTGTAATGCAGAACTAGAGCATTTTGATGCAGTAGCAGAAACAGGCTGCGATAAAAATGATGGAAAGATTATTACAGATCCGTATCTTGATAGAGGATTGATTCTACCTTATTATGTTGAATACTCCTTCAATGGTACTACTAAAAAGCATGGTCCTTATAAGGAAAATAAAGACAATTATATAACTGATTTAGCACCAGGTATTTATAGCGATTTAACAGTTATTGATGGTAATGATTGTAGAAGTAATCATGGTGATGTTACCGTTGAGAAAGCTACTTGTCCAGTAGTAGCCCCTCCAGTAGTGGCCCCTCCAGTAATACTTCCAGAAGTAACAATTAATGACGTTACAGTAAATGAAGAAGATGGAACGGCAGAATTAAGGATCTGTATAGAAGCGGCATCAGAAGAAGTTGTAACAGTAAGTTATGTAACATCAAATGACTCAGCGGTTGAAGGAATAGATTATGAACCACGAGATGGAGTAGCAGTAATTGAAGC
>JALZWC010000345.1 GCA_023300255.1 Saprospiraceae bacterium
CCATCCCAAAAAGCATTTTCCATACTACTTCCATCGTCTTCTGATACATTGATAAAAGAGATAATCGTTGCACCTCTATCATTAATAGAATTTCTTCCGTGTGTATTCGCATAATAATCATAAGTTCGACTTGCATTAGATTGGGCGGAGACACCTAATTGACCTAAAGTAGAATTCCAATTATTACCAGTAGTACTTACTTGAAAGGGTTGAAAATTTTGATTAGCTGGAGAAGTATTTCGAGCATTTAATGTCCAAATGACACCTACAGGATCATTTGGCATATTAGATCGCTGAGGATTAAACATCGGTTTAGTGGCATCAATTAAAAAATAGGTACCTCCAGATTCATAAGCACTTATTGTTTTTTGATTACCATTCAAATCTAGTGCTTGTGTACTTTCTGGGCCGCCGAAAGGGGTACTATTTGGTACACTGGCTGCTGTTGTTTCTATATCCCAATTAGCCTTATTAATTTTATGATGTAGTTGACAAATAGTTTTAAAATTTTGTAATACCTCCCCACTATGGGCATCTACAAAATATTTCCAATGGCTTACTTTATTGGGATGCACGTTGATTTCCCAAACTAGACGTTCTTGGTCTATCTGTCGATCTATATGATAGATCACCAATTCGGCCTGATCTTCTTTGTGTTTTAAAATAGAATGACTGTCTGCATCTTTTGGGCTTACTTTGTCCAAGGTGCCCACATGCTCCATCGCAATTGTTACGGCTTGTTCTTTTTGAATAGAGGGCTTTGTAGAAGCTACTTGTGGACTAGGATAATTTTGGCCATTGAATAAGTCTATTACCCCACGGCGATTGGTATGTAATAAAACCTCTCCTCCATATACTTTTAGTCCTTGATATACTTGTTGCAATTTAATGTGTGTCAATCCATTCTCTTCGGTATGTTCTTGGACCTGTATAAATTCTTCGGTAGGAGCCGTAATTTTTAAAGGACTTTTTATGGCTTCTAAATAAGCAAAGGATTGTTCTTGCTTAGATCGAGAAGCAGCAGAGGTAGTAGTAGTGACAACACCCTGTATTAAAGTAGGCATCCCATTATCTCTTACAGACTTTACCTGAGGGCCATTTTTCTTCTGTAGAAAAAAGGGGTTATTCGCCATAGGTATACCAGATCCTCGTCTATTGGTATTATAATGACTACCCCCAGATTTCTGTATCTTTTTTAATTTCGATAAATCAACAGATGGCTTTGCTGTGTTAATAGGCTCTTGATGTTGAGCCATTAAAGCAAAACAAGAAAATGTAAATACAATGGAATATAAAAAACGCATAGTTATTTTTTAGAAATTTGATTACAGATATATTAGTGAAGTAATAAGTATAAAGTAAGAAGTAAGAAGTATGAAGTCGTAAGACGTTGATAGCTACTGTTTGAAAAATCATAATGGTCTACTTTATTCAGATGTCAGGAGCAAGGAGTCAGGTAGCGACGTGCTAACTAGAAGGGTTCGTTTTCATAAACCAAGAACAAGTACTTTGCACGCAATAAAGCAAATGTAAACTTGATAGTAGCACTGTGCTTCTTGACTCCTGACACCTCGCCCTTGACACCTGAGTAGTTACCTTTATTCTGACACTTTTATTTAGAGTGTAAGGCTAGGGTAGTAACAGAATTCCACCGATTACTTTAAAGTGTTTGGAGGAAACGTACAACTTGATCTGACCATTCTAACAGGCTGACCGTTAATAGGGAAAACGCCCGACTTACAATGTTTTGCAACTTGGGAAGCCTTGATTTTCAAGGAAATAAATCTTCCCAAGTCTCTAAGACTTTGTAAGATTCTGCATTAAGGGGTCAGTCTGTCCAATTGATCGGATAGACTTACCGCTGCTTATGTTGCTTAATTTTCAGTTTCTTTCCATCCAATTGTTTAGTTTTCTTAGGAGGCGTTTTTTTAATAGGTTTCAAATTATGTAAAACACCTTTTTGTAGAATGGATCTATCCGCTTCTTTCTTTTCTACAGGATATGGAGTAGGCTCCTCTCCCACCAGCTCCAACAACATATTATTAAATAAAACCAAATCACTAGGTAAGTTTACTTGATGTGGATTCCAGGTAACTCGATGTAGTTGATCGCCCACTTTATGCTCAATGAAAGAATAGGTATTACCAGGACTATTAATATCCATCTTCCCAAAACCAATGGCTTGACCTTGGTGAAAACACTCGTCGATTCCATTCGTACTGGCTTTGATTTTGGAAATATCAAAATTTTCCTGTTTGAAAGATTTACCAGAACTGGTAATACAATAGGTCGTCACCGCACCTGTAAAACCACCACCATACCCAAAACGTATTTGTTCATGCGGTAATGTGTTGGAGGTGGACTTTGTACTGGAGCAACTCGCTATTACGCAGATAATCAATACTAAACAAATTATATTTCTCATAATGAATGTTAGTCAAAGCTATGTTAAAGTAACTTAAATGCTTAAGAATACCCTGCAAAATACAACTTTGGCACAAACTTAGATATATGTAAAATGTTAAAATGTTCTAAAGTAAGGAGGAAATAACAAGTCTATCAATTTAGATGAGGTTATTTTAACCTTACTAGAGTTTACACTCATTTACATTTTATATAAGCAATCTCATTTAATTCGGCTCCTCACACATTACTGTTTTAATAAGCCAGCCGAAGCTTAAAAGGTAAGAAGTAAACAGTATCTCTAAGCTACAAAATCTAATCTTCCATAGCAGGAAGATTTCCACCTTCGTATGTATATCATTAACAGGCTTTCCCTTGGGAAGGGCTGCTATATTTATATGGTTTTGAACATGTCCATTTGAGAAACAATGGTAAATACGTTACTTTAACTTACACACTCTTATGATGAGAAAACTAACAAAACGTTTTGCATTCCCTTTATTGGATGAAAAACTTAAACATCTTACCCTAGGTTTTAGGTGTTTTTTCCTAAACACTTCCAAACAGAAAGGTATTCAACGAAATTTTCATACGACTTTATTGGTGCTAATGTTTGCATTAGTTTCTATGGGTAATCAGGTAGCTTTTGGACAAACTCTGACAATCACTAATACAAATATTAATGTTTGTTCAGGAACCTTGTCAGCCGATTTATTTTATACCCATTCTGGTTTTGCAGGCTCTCCCAATCAGTATACAGTCGATTATAATGTCGCTGCTCAAGGTGTTGGATTTATAGATGATATTACAGCTGGAGCGATTATAAGTCCCATAACTTTAGTGATACCAGGAGGCGCTGTAGCAGGTGTTACTTATCATGGTACCTTAGAGTTAGCGAATACGACAACGTCGCAATCTTCAGGGACTATGCCTTTTTCTATTACCATAGGTGCATTGCCTACGATCACTTTTACAGAAGATCCTACAGATGTTTGTATGAGTGCTGGTAGTCAAACGGGGC
>JALZWC010000346.1 GCA_023300255.1 Saprospiraceae bacterium
AGCGAGAGCAGAGAATAGAGACAGATTTCGTTTAAAAAGGGACGAAATTTCGTTGTCTTCTAATCGAAATACATCTCTACTCTCGATTCTCTACTCTCTGTTCTAAAAAATGTCCAGTAGTGTACTACCCGTCTAACCTTGTTCATGGCCTCTAACTAGTTGATAATGTGAGATTTACTTTTTCTGGTTCTAGGACTAGGAAAGTCTGTCACATTATCCAAGATAAAGTCAAAAATTGGAGGAAAATCTCTTTTAAATAATCTTTGAGCAGGTGTTTTACCATCGGCTCTACGAATATCAAAATTATGAACAGCGGTTAAAACTTCCTGTCTTTGAGTCTTAATTCCTTTATGAGCTCGATGTACAAAAGACAAATAGCCATTTCTACCTTCTACTTGAGACGATGCTCGGTGAAAAGTTGCAGCCATTTGAAATGCCCAATTAATCAACTCCTCTTTTTCCTTTGGTAATAATTGGGCGGTCAAATTAGCTTGTTGAAAATTTTGCTCTGCCCTTGCTGCTCTATTTGTATAATAAACTCTTAATGACTTATCTCTTTTTCTACCAGAGACTTTTCTTAGATGGACTCGCCAATAGGTATAAGGCAATGCTTTTTGTACTAACCAATCTTCTTTATTTTGTACTAAATCTAATAAGGCAACTTCTTGTCTAAGCCATTCTTGCCAAGTGCCTATACCTTTAGCTATATCGGGTATTTGCTTTATTATTTTATTACCTTTTTCAAAACTTAGTTCTATGCTTGCTTCCTGAGCTACTCCCCTTATCTTGGTATAAAATTGCTGTAAGCCATTTTCCACTGCTTGAGGAGCAATTAATTTATCCTGTTCGTCAAAAGGATGTACTAATTGATTAATCCCTTCTTTATGGATATTATAGGTCGAACACTCTTGTTCCTTAACTGCTTGTGTCTTCGTTAAATATTCTTTTTCTGTATTGGATAATCCTTCTTTTGCCAATTGTCTATCTAGCCTATCCTTTTGTAAATGCAGCTTAGCTCCTACACTTCGGCTTATGTCTTGCATAAAATGAAATAAATCTGGCATCGAAAAAGCGTTTAAATATTCCGTCTTGCCTAATTTTATTAAGGCACTTGCTCTATCACTTACCAATAACTTTACTTCTGCTCCATATTTTCCTAATTCCGACTGTAATAGCTTCCACCAACTTAGCGTATCTCGTCTTGCGGAGGATTTTTCAAAAAAAGGTACCCACTACTCAAATCTTGACACACCAACAGCATCTTATCTAACCAGGTCTCATCTAATCCCAATACGAGTTTTAATTGCTCCCCATATGCGGCAGCTTTCTTTATATCTTGTTCTTGTAATTCTTTATACTTCAATATATTCACCTCTATCTCTTTCAATGTACGTAGTATGCTACTTGGAGATATTCCTACATGCGTATGTAAACGAATTTGATCAAAAAATTCTTCTATCCGTTCTGCTCCTATCCCTCCTTTTATCCCAAAGGTATATAGTACCCCAACTATTAAGCGTTTTACAAAATTTTGTCCCGCCTCGCTTTCCCAAAATAAAGATTCTTCGTATTGATTCCTTTCTTTTTGACGCTTTGATTGGTAATTCAACGTACTCGCTGGCATTTTTAAGGCTTTTGCTATTTCCCTATTGCTCTTTTCTGGTGATTTTGACTTCGCTTCAAATATTTTAGACCAAATTGACTTCATTCTCTTTGATTATGACGTTTTTTCTTTGTCACAAATTTAGTACTTATCTCCCGATTTTTCTCCAATTCTCAGTTCTGCATGTGAACAAGGTTAGACGGGTAGCCGCTATTTTTAAAATGGAGTTAAAAAAAATAATTATTTTTTTTGACTTTGTAAGTTAAAATCAAATGGCATACTTTTGTACTATTGAAATAATTGTTGTTACTTCGTAAAAGTTTTTTAAACTAACGGATTTAAAGAACTTCCTATCGGATAATTTCTTTTTTATAACTAAATTCTAAAACAGTGGATAACGAGAGAAACCAGAGAAGGTTTGAGAGTGTTTTTTCGAAGAAAGTGAGAGCTGGGAAAAGAAGAACCTACTTTTTTGATGTTCGTAGAACTAAAGGAGACGATTACTATCTAACATTAACAGAGAGTACTAGACGTTTTAATGGAGATGGGTATGAGCGACACAAAATTTTCCTTTACAAAGAAGATTTTAACAGATTTATGACTACTTTGGATGAAGTGGTATCGCATGTAAAAGAAGAGTTGATGCCCGATTATGATTATGACGAATACACACGTCGTCATGAAGAGTATGAAGCAAGAAAAGCAGCTGGAGAATTTGATAATCCTGAAGGCTCTTTCAATAAGGAAGGAGATGCTCCACAAGGAACTGCAGTAACAGAGGAGACTACTGTAACAGAAACAACAGTAGAAGAAGTGGCGGATACACCTGCACCTACTCCTAAAGATCCAGAATTAGAATCAGAAGATGATATTTCTTGGTAAGAAATAGAAACTTTTTGTAAAAAAAATATGTTAAGCTAAATCGAGCACTCGGTTTAGCTTTTTTTTTGAAGTTGTTTAAGGAATGTAATTTAATCAACTTCTTTTAATCAAAAATACCAATGGCAAAGGAATCAAAAAGACAATTACAAATCTCTGAGGTTATTCGACGTAATTTTAGCCTTGTATTGCAACAGGAAGGCAGTTATATATATGGTATCGACATCTTAGTTACGGTTACTAATGTCAAAGTGACTCCAGATTTAGGTTTAGCAAAAATTTATCTGAGTGTATACAACACAGAAGATAAACAAGCTGTCATTTTATTATTGGAGGAGGAATACGCTAGATTGAAGTCGTCCCTAGTTTCAAGGATTAAAAAACATACTAGACGGATTCCTAATTTTAGTATGTATCTAGATGAAACCTTAGATGAGATGTATAAATTGAACCATGTTTTTGACAAACTTAACAACGAGAAGAAATCAGAGGAAGAGTAAGTTGTTAACTTGCATGCAGAGGAAAAATTAATAATACGACAGATTCGTGATAAAAAGTGTCCACTACTTTCTGGTTTGGATAAATAGGTCTATATTTTTAATACTTTTCCTGTAGCAAGTAAGCTATCAAATTTATCGTAAATCATATAGTAAAATACGCCACTGCTTTGTCCTTCTTTTTTTAATTCCAAAAGGTGCGCTTTGTCATCTAGGATGCGACTATCATACAAGTTCATGGCAGCATCATATACTTCAATCCGATTAGCCGTAGGTAATGCTGATAAATCCAATGTAGTCGTATTCCTATAAGGATTAGGGAATGCTTTTACTTTATTAGTCAATTGGTTAAAATCAATAGTAGATACACTTATAGGAGCCACATGAATAGTTATTGCTCGTTGTTCTCCATCTTCCAATGTGATTAAGGTATCAACTGTTTCATACCCTGAAGCAAGTACCGACAAATTTAATTGTTCTTCTAGCGTAGCATATCCAAATTGTCCTGAGGGAAATTCTTTTCCCGCTTCCGCATTAATAGTCAGATCTACTTCATCAATAGTTTCATTAGTAGTCGCATCTAAAATAGTAACGTAGATTCTATTAGCTACCGTATTGTTAAAAGTCCAAACATAAAGCCCCATCTCTCTATCTCCGCCAATAATTTTTCCAGAGGGCAAATAAGGGCAAGCAGACCATAATCCTCTAAATCCACCACTGGCCTTATCATAGGTATCATAATATCCTACTTCTAAAGGTAACCTTGGATCTTTAATATCAACTACTCGAAGTCCTTCTGTGTTATGAGAGAAAAAGGCAAAATCTCCACGCACATATGGGTTATGCGTCAGACTATTAGCATTCCCTGTATAAGTAGCTACTTCAAACATATTCTCCAGATCCGCAATATTCCAGATCCGCGCAGGTAATCCATCTAATTCATCACTAATAATTAAGTATTGGCTATCTTCACTCAACCAAGAGCTATGGGTATTCCCTCCAGGATCATCTATTTGGGCTTTTAAAACTGGGCGTGTTTTATCCGAAATATCGACTATGTCAATAGTTCCTTCTTGAAAGGCTGCCGCATATAAGTAATCCCCCTTCACATGGCAATCATGTATATAATATCCAGGAGAGTATTGCCCTACTTCTTTCGGTTCCTCTGGATTCGATATGTCCAAAATATTCACCCCACAATTGTTACAAACACCGTTTACATAAACAAACGGTAAATCAGAATAAATATCTCTTTGAATAATATGCCCTGTTGTAAAGGTATTTGTATAAGTCGTCACCAACTGAGCAGCAGTCGGTAAAGATCTCAAGTCAATTACTTGCATCCCCTCTCCTTCTCCTCTGCCTTCTGTAACTACATAGGCAAAACCATCAACAACCGTTATTTCTCGCCAATTGGAGGGAGGTCCCTGTATAAATGCCAATTGTTCAATGGGAGCCTCTGTAATATCAAAAATAGCTGTTCCGCCTGTCGCTCCTAATAAAGCATACTCCCGATTATTGGAGGTATCTATATACACCCAACTACCAGAGTACCGATCATCTCCCGTATTAGCTAAATCAAATAAATCCATATTCAAGGATTCTTGCGCATAGCCTAGCGGAGTAAAACAGTAAGCTAAAAGGAAAGAAAAGATTAATGGTAAGTAACGCATAATAAAATAAGCATTAATGGTGTAAAATTACGCTGATTTTGAGCGTGTGGAAAATCATAAATTTCAAATCTGCCTGCCAAAGCACGCTATGGTATATACATAAGTGAAGTAATAAGTATAAAGTAGTAAGTATGAAGTAGTAAGACGTTGACAACCAATGTTTAAAAAATCATAATGGTCTATTTTATTTTGACACTTT
>JALZWC010000347.1 GCA_023300255.1 Saprospiraceae bacterium
GGCTACCCGTCTAACATTGTTCCTTACAATTAAGAAGTTACGGAGCTATTGTATGGGCAATCCCTTGTGGTTGCCCCTGCTAAGTAGGGCAACCACAAGGGATTGCCCATACTGCAAACTAAACTCAAGGAACAATCTTAGGCGGGTAGCCGTAGCTCCTGCCTAGCGGCCCGATAGGTTCGACCCTGTATAGTCAACTCTTGTGTTTTTTGCAATCTATAATTTAGCTCTTGATTGGCATTATATATAGTGTCGATGTTACAAACTATAGTTATAAGGCTATCAGGGTAAGAAAAAATCCTAAAATTGTCGTGTCCGCTCAATAAGTACTGGTAGGGCAGACGTAACACAACTCTCTGAGTTGTGCATATCTAGCTTGTGCACAACTCAGAGAGTTGTGTTACAGCCATTCCACCAGTGAGAACCAGTGAGAATTGAGCGGATACAAATTGTCATTGGAACTGCTAGATTTAATATTTGGATCAGGTAGGCTATAAGTGGAGTGTTAAATATGGTGTTGGATTGGCAGCTACAAGTGAATATTCTAAAAAAGAAAGGTAAAATAAGGAAGATTGAATAAAATTAAGAGATAACAAATGTATTGAACCTGCCACGGTAGACAGGTTCAATATAAAGTTATACTATAAGGATCTAACTAACAGCAGCACCAGCTTTGATTAATAAAGCCTTAGTCGCTTTGATTCCTTCATCTGCGCTCAATTTCTGTCCTTCATACTCGATACCAATGTAGCCACGGTAACCAGCATCTTTCACGATTTGTAACACTTTAGTGAAGTCTGTATTTATTTCGTTGCCATCTGCATCAAAATCATGGCTCTTTGCACTTACTCCTTTTGCATAAGGCATCATCTCTTTTACCCCCTTATATCTGTCATACTCTTCTACACAATTGCCACCCCACATACCCTCTCCGTCTCTTTTAACACAGAAATTGCCAAAATCTGGTAAAGTACCACAGTTATCCATGCCTACAGATTTCATTACGCCAGCTAACCATGCACCATTAGAAGAATAGCTACCATGATTTTCTACTATTACATTAATGTCTGACTTAGCGGCATATTCTGATAATCTACCTAATCCATCAACTGCTGCACTAGCAACATCTTCTGCACTACCTACTCCGAAGGCATTGACTCGTATAGAATGGCAGCCTAAATGCTTGGCAGCATCTACCCATTTATGATGCTTTTCTACGGCCTCTTTTCTTTCTGTATCATCTAAAGAACCTAAATAGCCTTCTCGATCAATCATGATTAATAAACTTTTCACTCCATTATCTGCTGCTCGTTGTTTCATTTGATTGAGGTAGCTCAAATCATTTGCTTTGTCTGCAAAGAACTGATTCACATATTCTATAGCATCAATACCATAATCATTCTTAGCTTTTGCTGCAAAATCTAGATTATCTAGTTGCCCACCAAAAAATGCTTTATTCAAAGACCATTGAGCAAGGGAGATTTTGAAAAATTGTTTATTCGTAACGTCTCCAACAATTTCCTTGGTTTTGGCGACACCTGTATCAATGGTTTGTTTTACGGTATCACAACTGTACAGACCTAATAAACCGAGACCAGCTGTTAATTGACCTGCTTGTAATAGGAAGTTTCGTCTTGTTTTTTTCATTGTTTTGATGTTTTTATGTAAAACTTATTTGTGAACAAGCCTAGTGGATATTTTTAACCATATAGGTACATAGGGCATATAGTAAGATATATCTATGTGTCCTATATACCTATGTGGTTATTATTTGTATCTACTCAATTCTCACTGGCGGAGTGGCTGTAACACAACTCTCTGAGTTGTGAATGTCTAGCTTGCGCACAACTCAGAGAGTTGTGTTACACCTGCTCTGCCAGTACTTATTGAACGGATACTATTATTTCCTTAAAATTATCGTCGAAAAATAATGAATTATTTAGACATAAAAAAAGGAGATACAAAAATGTATCTCCTTTTTAAATGGGGCGTGTTAATTAACCTATTTATTACCTAACCGTAAAGCCTGCACCAAAACCAGCTGTAGGAGATACAAAAGTTAATTCCCCTTTCTCATTCTCAGCCATAAGGATCATGCCTTGAGACTCTATCCCTTTTAATTTTCTTGGCGAAAGATTAGCTAATAGCAACACTTCTTGACCAATAATTTTTGCAGGATCATAGAACTCTGCTATACCAGATACAATCGTTCGCTGCTCTAAACCTATATCTACTATAAGCTTTAATAGCTTTTTAGTTTTCTTTACTTTTTCAGCTTCTAATATAACACCTGTCCGAATATCCATTTTAGTAAAATCATCAAAAGTGATGGTTTCCTTAATAGGCGTGTGGGCAACAACAGCAGACGCGGCAGCTGTAGCGTTTAGTTTTTCTACCTGTGTATCAATTAGTGCATCCTCTACTTTGCTAAACAAATGATTAGGAGTACTGATCTTATGTCCAACATCTAATATAGATGTTCCTTCTGATAATTTATCTAAAATAATATTTAATTCCCCTGCTTGTATAGCAGGTAGATTTAATAAGGCCCGTAACTTATCAGAGGTAAAGGGCAAGAATGGTTGACAAGCAACACTCAAAGCTGCTACAATTTGCAAAGCAGCATTCATAACGACCTTCACCAACTGTGGATCATTTTTCACGGCCTTCCAAGGTTCATTGAATTGTAGTAGCTGATTACCAGATGCAGAAATTCCCATCAAGGTAGTCAATGCAGCACGGAACTCGTATTTTCTAATAGCTTCTCCAAGTTCTTGCAGCTGATCGTGTAAGGATAATAATTCCGAATCATGAAAGGAAGTCTCTGTTTGATTTTGAGAATCAATGATTGCATCATTAGGGTCAAAATCAGGAACAAGCCCTTCGTAGTATTTATTAGTTAAAACAACAACTCGATTAACAAAATTTGCCAAATTATTAACCAATTCATTATTGGTGGATTCTTGAAAGCCTTTCCATGTAAATTCACTATCTCGCTGCTCTGGCATATTCTTAATCAGATTATACCTAAGCTCATCCTCTCGTCCTGGAAAATCTTCAATATACTCATGTACCCAAACAGCCCAATTTTTAGACGTGGATAACTTGCGACCTTCTAAGTTTAAAAACTGATTAGCAGGTACATTGATTGGCAATATGTAATCTCCATGTGCCTTTAGAATAGAAGGGAAAATCAAGCAATGGAATACGATATTATCCTTTCCGATAAAGTGGAGTAGGGCTGTTTCTTCATCTTGCCAATACTGCTTCCAATCTTTTCCATTATCTGCTGCCCATTGTTTAGTGGCAGAGATATAACCAATAGGAGCATCTAGCCATACATATAGTTTCTTACCTTCTGAGCCAGCTAGTTCTTGTGGCACATCAATCCCCCAATCTAAATCTCTTGTCATTGCGCGAGGCAGTAAGCCACCATCTAACCAAGATTTACATTGTCCAATAACATGATTTTTCCAATCGGAAGGGATATGTAATTGCTTGCCATCTACCTTACCCGTATCTATCCATTCCTTTAACCACGCTTCATATTTATCTAATTGCAAATACCAGTGAGTAGTCTCTTTTAATATAGGTGTTTCTCCGCTCAGCGTGGAGCGAGGATCAATTAATTCGGTGGGACTTAGAGTAGAACCACAATTCTCACACTGATCACCATAGGCATCTGTATGATTACACTTAGGACAAGTGCCGACAATATATCGATCAGCCAAAAACTGTTGGGCAGCTACATCGAAGTACTGTTCCGTTGTTTTCTCTAAAAATTCTCCATTTTCATTTAATTTTCTAAAGAACTCTTGAGAAGTTTCATGATGTATCTCTGCAGAAGTTCTATGATAAATATCAAATGATAAACCTACCTTTTTAAAGGTCTCTTTAATCAAAGCATCATACTTATCTACGATGGCCTGAGGAGTTGTTCCTTCCTTCTTAGCCTTGATAGTGATAGCTGCGCCATGCTCATCTGAGCCACAAACAAACAGAACATCTTTACCTGTCAATCGCAAAAAGCGCACGAATATATCTGAGGATAAATAAGCACCTCCTAAATGTCCAATATGCAATGGTCCATTTGCATAAGGTAATGCAGCAGTGACCAAATAGCGTTTCTTCTCTGTCATTAGTTTTTTGTATTAATGTTACTCTTATAAGAATGGTATCCATCTCTATAAGAGGTGGGTTTGTTGATGACGCGCTCTATATTTCGCAAAAATAAGAAAAAAGGAAAGGAAATGGATGATTTACATTTATCCATTGTAGAACTAGATAATAGGTAGGGTGTCCATTAAGAAAATCATATTATTAGCGTTTATTCTTTTTTAAAAAATACGTTATTGTCTTAACCTCTAGTTAATTAAATATTAAAGTAGTACCTACTTTCTATATTTTCCAACGGCAGTGTGAATAGTCTTGTAATTTGGCACTCAATTCGTACGTTTAGCTTATACTTTATACCTGAATTTACAGAAGTAACTTTATATTACTTAGTGTTTATTCTAAATAAACAAGCAAACAAGGCGGGTAGTTCCGCTACTCCTCTAAACGATTATTATTAATTAGGATAATCTCTATTCAATTTAAAAATTATTAAAATGAATTTCACAAGACTTTCCATTTTAGGATTAGTATTCTTTTTTATGACAGCATGCTCTCCAGGGCAGTTGCAAAACGTTGTCAAAGATGTTATGAATGATGTGCCTTTAACTAATGGGCAAATAGGTAATGGTTTGAAAGAAGCTTTAGAAATAGGTATAAGTAAAGGAGCTTCTCAACTTTCTGCTTTAGATGGCTATTTTGAAAGTCCTTACAAAATTTTACTGCCACCAGAAGCTCGTCAGATTACAGATAGATTAGCTAAGATTCCTGGTTTTAAGCAATTTGAAAATGAAATCGTAAAGAAATTAAACAGAGGGGCAGAAGAAGCAGCAAAAAGCGCGAAGCCTATCTTTGTAAATGCGATCAAAAAAATGTCTATTGCAGATGCCTCAAAGGTATTGATGGGCGGACAAACGGCTGCGACTGAATTCTTGAAAAATGCGACTACTGGTGATTTAACAACTGCTTTCTCGCCAGTTATTCAAGAATCATTGGACAAAGTACAAGCTAGAAAGTTATGGTCAGATGCGATCAACACTTATAATAAAATTCCTTTTATTACAAAAGCTAATCCTAATTTGGAAGAGTATGTAACAGGAGAAGCCTTAAAAGGACTATTTTCTATGGTAGAAAAAGAAGAAGCTAATATTCGTACGAATGTTGGTGCTAGAACTTCTGATTTATTGAAGAAGGTATTTGCTAAGCAAGATAATTAATTTTTTTTAGAACAGAGAGTAGAGAGCAGAGAATAGAGACAGATTACGTTTAGAAATCGACAAAATTTCGTTGGTTCCCTAACAAAATACATCTCTAATCTCTAACCTCTAATCTCTGCTCTAAAATTCTATTCCTTCCAATCCAGCCTTTAATTTCCTTGTTTTTGCGCTCTTCCAACTCAAACTTGCTAAAATCTCCTCATTTTCTTATCGTAAGCAAGTAATTTATTTCCATTCTACTAAAAAATCTCTTACTTTTAAGCCTCACTTGAGAAGTCTTTACCTCTTAAAGTGTGATGAGAAATGGATTTTAGTTGCATTTTGCTAAATTCAGTCTTAGAGATTCGATATTTCTATACAAATGGCACATTTTACATATTAGAAAAGTAGCTATTATACTTATATAAGAACTATTTTTAAAGGGAGAATAATAAGCAGCCCCCCTACTTATTACTTATACAACTTTTTATTTAGTAAAAACGGACTGGAAATCAGAACGTTTTATAGTATAAAACACACTCTTAATATGTAAATGTGGTTATTTAAAATCAGGATTATTGAATTCTAATTTATGAACTTGAAGTATAATATGCGGATTTTAAAGCACATATGGTTATTCGTTTTTTTGTTCGGTATAAGTTGGTCTACTTATGCACAGCAAGGTGTACCTAAGCCAGATATGCCTTTTGAGATAGAATATTCTGCAAAAGGAGGATTTTATTCAGAAGAAATTGTAGTAGAATTGAGTGCACCTGGTGCAAAAATATATTATACCCTTGATGGGTCCACGCCTGGTAAGAAATCTAAATTATACAAATTCCCTTTATTAATAGAAGAGACAGCTGTCTTAAGAACAAAAGCCTATAAAGGAAGAAAAGATAGTAATGTCTTTGCACATTCGTATTTTATTAACGAGCCTGCCACTACCTTACCTACCGTATCTCTTACTATTGATCCTTGGATGTTATTTGATCCTGAAGAAGGCTTATTTATGAATGGGCCAGATGCCATTGATTCTTTATGGCGAAAGCCAGGAGCTAATTTTTGGAGCAAATCAGAACGAGGTATTAATACAGAAATATTTGAAAAAGACGGAGATTGTGTGTTTCGTAGTCCTACTGGATTTCGTTTGTTTGGTGGAATGAGTCGATTGTTTCCACAAAAATCTTTGACGCTTGTTTGTAGAAACCAATATGGCGATAAGCGTATTCGTCATAGATTATTTGGAAAGGATGGTTCCAAGAAGTTTAAATTTCTAGTTCTTAGAAATTCTGGAAGTGACTGGGGGAAAAGTCATTTTAGAGATGCATTCATGGTAGATTTAGTGGATAAATGGGATATAGAGACACAAGACGACCGACCAACGCAAGTTTATATTAATGGAAAATATTGGGGAATTTATCATTTTCGAGAGAAAGTTAACCGCTATTTTATAGAATCAAAATGGGGATACCATAAAGATAGTATTGATCTGATTGAACATAAGATCACTCGAAAGAGAGGGAGCAGGAAGCACTATCAAAAAATGCTTGATTTTCTGGAAGACAAAGATATGAGTCTGCCAGAAAACTATGCCTACATTCAAACTCAGATGGATGTAGAAAATTTTATGGATTATAAAATTGCAGAGATTTATTTTGATAATGTAGATGCTGGAGGAAATATTAAATACTGGCGACCACAAGTAGAAGGAGGCCGCTGGCGATGGATTCTATATGATACAGATTGGGGCTTTGGATTACATGATCGATCAGCTTATGAACATAATAGTCTAGCCTTTCATACAGAACCTAACGGACCACATTGGCCGAATCCGCCTTGGAGTACCTTTATTCTAAGAAATTTATTAGATAATAGAGAATTTAAACAAGCCTTTGTTACTAGATTTGCGGACCATATTAACAAGTCTTTTCATCCGAAAAAAGCGCTACGGTTAATTGATAAACACTACCAACACTTACTTCCTGACATGTCGAGGCATTTGGATCGTTGGCAGTTAACGGAAAAAAATTGGTTAGAAGAAATAGAAGTCTTGAGAGATTTTGCGCAAAAAAGACCGCTTCATATGCGTGCGCATTTAAAGAAAAAATTTGATCTAGGGAAAGAGGTAACGCTTAATCTAACAAGTTCAGCAGGTGGAAAGATTATTCTTAACCAAAATGTAGAAATCAATTCAGGAGATGTTTTTTCTGGGCAGTATTTTGAAAAGACCCCTGTAACTTTATTGGCAGATCCAGACTTAGGGTACAAATTTTCTCATTGGGAAGGAGTAGAGTTAATGGATGGTACAAGAGAAGTCACTATTGCTTTATTAGAGAAAGAATCTACGCTACGAGCGGTATTCGAAAAAGCAGTCAATTCTTTAACGGGCTTAGTGATTATTAATGAAGTAAGTTGTAATAATAGAAAAACGGGCGATTGGGTAGAATTGTATAACGAATCTTCAGAGCGTGTAAATTTAAAAGGCTGGTACTTAGCAGACAATCGTAATAAATATCAAATTCCTCCTATTAGTATTCCTTCTAAGGGGTATGCTGTAATATGCGAGGATACGGCAAGATTTAATAAAGTCTTTCCTTCTATTACTAACCTAAATGGTAATATGGGATATGGCTTAAGTAAACGAAAAGAAAAAATAAATATTTACGATGCAGAAGGTGCGTCTGTTGATAAATTCCAATATGAAATCCGACCTAGAGATTCTGTTTTTACACTGAATCTTTTACTTCCAGAATTAGATAATGGAGATATTGAAAATTGGGAAGCATTGGTTGGTGGAGGTTCTCCTGGTAGACCAAATACTTATTATTTGGAAAGTAGAATCCAAGCGACTCAAGAGATTTGGATGCGTGTAGGATTAGCGGCTGGAACGCTTCTCGTGTTACTATTTATGCTTGCGATTAAGCGACGGCGAATTTAATATATACTGAAGAAACTATAGTATTAAACGTGGGAATTATTTTTAAAAAAAAAGGCTGGTCGGGAACGACCAGCCTTTTTTTTGAAAAATAATTTGCTACCGTACACTTTTGATTATTGAACGATTTTGTAGGGGCAATCCCTTGTGGTTGCCCAAATTTGCCACCGAACTAGGGCAACCACAAGGGATTA
>JALZWC010000348.1 GCA_023300255.1 Saprospiraceae bacterium
TCAGTCAAAGTATCAACAATTATCCTTCATTAAAGCAAAAACTAAGAACAAAATAAGCTACCCTAAATTACGAACTTATTCCATACACATTCCTAACTGTACAGAACGATGTCAAAATAAATTTATATTCTTAAAATCATAATCAATTGATTATAAGTTTTTTACGAAAAAATATAAACTTATTTAATTCGCGTTCCATAGGTCGTGTTAATTAGACGAGTAAATTTAGGAATAAGGTTTTTTCGTATAAGATGAAGAAGCGTAAACTTCTGAACCGCAAAGCGGATGGGTGACTGAGAAAATCGATACATAGCAGGGCTACAGACTTATTTTCTAGTTTCTTAGACGGAAAAAGATATTTATAAATTACCCGTTTAATTAATTAGACCTACTTGAATAAGGTGTGTGTGTTCTTTTTTGAATAGTAATAACCTAAATAATGGAAAAAGGAAAAAATAAATATTATAGATTTATTCTTACTTCATTCCTAAGCTTGGATAATGCCAAGTCTATTCATCTGAGGAAGGAATATCAAATAGATGATGATTTTATTACGTCGGTATATATTAAAAGTTCAACGCAATCTATAGTTATTTTCGTAATTGAGGATTCAATTGATATGCCTTTTCCAGATAAGGTCGTCCTGCCGACTCATTTCCACTATCTCTATATACAGAACCTAAATAGTGGTTGATTGTCGCATCATTAGGCGCATATTTTAATGCTTCTTTAAATTGTTCTATAGCAGCTGAGAAATTGCTTTGCATCGCATATACTGCCCCTAGATTCCGTCGTGCATCCACAAATCTAGGGTCTATTGACACTGCTTTTAAGTAAACTTCTTTTGCTTTTTCTAATTGGTTCTTTTGGAAATATATAATTCCCATATTGCTGTAGACCAATGCATTATTGGTCTTATATTTCACAGATTGTTCATAATTTTTCAAAGCCTCTTGTTCTTTCCCTTCTCTATATAGCGTTAAGCCTAGTTGCCCATAGGCATCTCCGTACGTTGGATATAAGGCTATAGCTTTATTAAATGCTGCTTTAGCCGTTCCAAAATATTGTTGCTTACTATTAGCGTTTGTACTATTCTGTCCTTTTTTGGAAGCCTCTAAACCATAATGATAATTCAATTTTGCACTGTTCGGAGCTGTTTGAATATCAGTCGCATACAAGGTAAAACTATCCTTCCAAGCAGTATTTCTATCAATCGTTTTAATACTATATAAAACAACTAATGCTCCTGCTATCATCAATGTCAATTTATTAGCAACTAATATACCCTGCTCTTTTGCAGGAAACAATTGTTGCAAACCATAGGCTACGGCTAGCGTAAACCCTAACAATGGAATATATAAAAATCGTTCGCCAAAGGAAGAACCAATCTCTAACACTACATTGCTAAATATGGAGAAACTTATTCCATAAAATAAAGCACAAAATGATAATAAGTGCTTTTTTGTAAAACCCCATATGGCAACACCTATTAGTCCAATATGGGCCACTAAAGATACAAGTACCCGCCAATCTCCAAAGCTAGTTGCAGGTATTTGATTATATCCTACATCAGATCCTAATGGATGTGGAAACACCATCGTCCATAAATACTTTCCCAATAACAATATAGTAGTTGCTATTCTATCTATAGGATTGTCGATACCCACCAATAAATTATCTAAAACAGAATTTACTTTACCACCAGTGACAAAGCCGCTTAACACCTGATTTCTAACTAATAGAAATACCACAGCAGGCAGCAGCAGCACTGCGGTAATAGTACCTATTTGTTTCCAAGTAGTTGGAGAAAAGAAATAAAGGAATAATGGGAATAATGCTAAAAAGGTAATTGCGCTTTCTTTTGAAAAGAGCGCTAATGAATAGGTAATAACACCTATAACTAAATACCTAATTTTCTGTCGATGGGTATATGTCCAAATTAAGTGCAAAGTAATTAAAAAAAATAAAAAAGCAAGGATTTCATCTCTACTCTTAATATTCGCCACGATTTCTGTGTGAACTGGATGTGCTATAAATAGAATAGTTGCTATAAAAGCTAGCAATTGATGCTCCTGCTTTAGTATTTTTGATAAAACTAGAAATAATAAAAATCCAGTTATAGCATACAACAAGACATTAACAAAATGGTGAATAGCTGGATTATCTGGGGTAATATCCCACTCTATAGCAAACATTGTCAGCGATAGAGGTCGGTATAACTCACCTGCACTATTCCAATATCCAAAACGATAATGTTCTTGCCATATCGTAGGAATACCAGCTACTCCTTGTTGTGTAACATAATTATCTTTGATCGCAGAAAAATCATCTAAGGCAAAGTCATGTCCTAGTGTATTTGCATAGATCAAAAACCCAAGCACAGCAATAGCTAGTCCCCAGATCCACGTTTTATTATTTGATTGGGCTACTTTGTTTGGTACATTCTTTATCTTGGCTTTTGGTTTTTTCTTGGCCATATGAGAATTTATATGACCACATAGATACATAGAACACATAGTATATACTTTGCTATGTGACCTATGTACCTATGTGGTTAAAATATTAGTTTAATTTTGTCTATACACTTACTTTATTGGTTAAAGCCAATGCTGAATAGTAATATTATCTCAATGAAGATCCTCCAACTCTGTCGAAAATTTCCATATCCTCTCAAAGACGGAGAAGCCATAGCCGTAAGCTATCTAGCCAAAGCCTACAAAAGGCTGGGACATGAGCTAACGTTATTATCTTTTAATACCATTAAAACATACTTTGATACCCAAGAATTGCCCACCTCTTTCGATCATTATACGGACATTCATACGGTATACTTAGATAATCGGGTTAAGCCAATAGCAGCTTTTTTAAATTTGTTTACGGCTGATTCTTATTTTATTACGCGTTTTATCAATTCCGAATTCAAAAGTAAATTAAAAGAAGTATTAATATCAAGTGATTTTGATATTGTTCAGCTAGAAGGCATTAATTTAGCGCCATATATTCCAATTATACGAGAATTTTCTACCGCTAAAGTAGTCCTCCGATCTCATAATGTAGAATTTGAAATATGGGAAAGAGTAGCTGCTACCACTAGCTTTCCATTAAAGAGATGGTATTTAAGCTATCTAGTACGTCAATTTAAGGCGTACGAAATAGCTCAATTCCCTTTCTACGATTTTTTATTAGCTATGTCTCAAAGGGATTTAGACTACTTTCGACAATTAGGACTCTCTACTGCAGCAATGGTGGCGCCTATAGGTTTAGACTTAGGAAACTATAGCGCTACCCCCCCTGCTACGATGCCTCCTTACTCCATTTCTTTTATTGGTTCTTTAGATTGGATGCCCAATCAAGATGGCTTGAAATGGTTTCTAGATCAAGTATGGCCTTTGGTCTATCAAATTTTCCCTTCTCTAAGTTTTCATATTGCAGGTAGAAATACCCCTAAATGGGTTTTTGCTAGAGCAGGCAATGGCGTTGTGGTACATGGAGAAGTGCCTGATGCTACTCGTTTTATTCAAGAACATCCTATCTCCATCGTACCTTTGTTTTCTGGAAGTGGTATGCGGGTAAAAATATTAGAATGCATGGCACTAGGGCGTGTTGTCCTCACAACGCCTCTTGGGGTAGAAGGAATAAGTGCAACTCCTAATGAAAATATTTTGGTAGGAACGACTGCCGATCAATTTTGTAAGTTACTAAAGCAATGTTTCCAGCAACCTAAAAAAATGGAAATAATAGCGGCTAATGCTCAAGCTTTCATCATTGCTAATTATGATAACATAAGTATTGGAAAAACTATTACTAAGCGCTTGTCAAAGTTATAAATTTGAAGTTTTCTAACAATGACTTATAAATAAGTGAAAGGAATTAAATAAGTTGAGCCAGAAGGCGCAGTTATTTTTTCTTCTAAGAAATTCAAAAAATCAGTGCACCTGTCGAGCCGCCAGGCAGGATA
>JALZWC010000349.1 GCA_023300255.1 Saprospiraceae bacterium
GAAGAAATACTAGAAGAAGAAATATTAAATAGTACCGGAAAGAATTTAATTCCGAGAAGTCCAGAAGTAGATGATATTTTAAGTTATGTGCCTAATTGGATGATCCTATGGGGAAACACCGTCATTCTGCTGATTTTATGTGGCTTACTTTTCATGAGCTACCACATAAAATATCCAGATGTAGTGAGCGGCATAATTACGATTAATTCTTCTTATCCTCCTATTCCTTTAGTTGCAAAAGCAACTGGGCTCGTCACTTTATTTAAAGAAGACAAGGCTACAGTCCTTGTGGATGAACCAATTGGCTTCATTAAAAATACTGCTGATTATGAAGATGTCCTGCATTTAAAAAATATTTTAAAAGACTTTCAAAACAAACTCAATAAAGGTTCCTCTTTCTCTTTTTACGAATTGCCTAATGGGCTTCAATTAGGAGAATTACAAAGTACTTACAATCAATTATATTTAAAAATAAAAGAACAAAAAATACAGCATCACGTTAATCAAAACAATACAACCCGAAAAGGAAATATAGATCAACAGTTGGCAGAATTAACCGCTATAAAAAAAGCAAAAGAGAAAAGTTTATCTATTAAATACCAAGAATATTTAAAAGCAAAAAATCTAGTAAAAATCAGATATGAAATGCTCTATAAAAGTGGGAGTATATCAGCAGAACAATTGAATATAAGAGAAAGTGAGGTAAGTAACTTATTAGATATTTATCAAAATGATCGAATGTCATTCAATGAGATCAAGAAGCGAATTTTAGATTTAAATAGTAATAAAGTAGAGTTAGATTTTATAAAAGAAGATCAATCTATTCTGAGTCAATCTTCTTTAGTTGTAGCTTTTGAACAAATGAATACAGCTATTCACAATTGGGAAAAAAAATACGTTTTAGCTGCACCTGTATCAGGTAGTTTAAATTTTATTCGCTTTATTAAAAACAATATGTACTTACAACAGGCAACGCCTCTTGCTAATATTATTCCTACGATAGAAATGGGAGCAGATACGACCATGATTGGGGAATTAGTCATTTCTTCGATTGGTTCGGGCAAAGCGGAGATAGGACAAGAAGTAAATATAGCCTTAAATGATTATCCAAAAAAACAATATGGTATCGTATTAGGAAAAGTAGAAAGTATCTCCAATATGAATATGCCTATTCCAGGTGGAAATGGAATGGTAGGATATAAGGTAATAGTTTCTTTCCCAAGAGGACTAGAAAACACTTTAAAGAAGGATATACAGTTTAAATACAATATGCAAGGGCATGCAGAAATTATCACAGATGATATTCGTTTAATCGAACGATTCTTTCATGAATTGCGGGACTTAGTAGGAGCTAAGTAAATACTTGGACAAAATTAAACGTAGTGCCTGAACACATAGGCATATAGAGCACATAGGCTAGGTGTTCTATGTGCCTATGTGTTTAGATGAAATTCTAATTGTGTTCTTTATTTTGTCCAAGTATTTAATGACTAAATAATAAATAATATAAAAGTCAATATAAAATGGGACCAATTTGGGGTATAGATCTAGGCGGAACAAAAATAGAAGGCGTCGTATTAGAAGATAGAGACCATCCAAAAGTTTTAAAGCGTTTTCGCTTACCTACAGAACGAGATAAAGGATACGAGCATATCTTATTACAAATTGCCAAATTAGTAGAAGTGCTATGCGCAGAGGTAGGTATTCGACCGACCAAAATAGGTATTGCACATCCTGGCACCTTAGTGCCTACTACCCAATTACTAAAGAATAGTAATACCGTTGTACTAAACGGCAGACCTGTTAAAAAAGATTTAGAAGAAGCCTTAGGCATACCTATTACGATGGCCAATGATGCTAATTGTTTTGCTATTGCGGAGACTAAAATGGGCATTGTCAAAGATATTTTGCCTGGAGCACAAGTCGTCTTTGGAGCTATTTTAGGAACTGGTGTTGGCGGTGGGGTTGTAATAAATGGAAAAGTGCTACAAGGTAAGCATGGAATTAGTGGCGAATGGGGACACAATTTTTTAGATGAATCTGGTGGTACTTGCTATTGCGGATCTAATGGATGTGTAGAAAATATTATTTCAGGAATCGCCTTAGAAAAATATTATCAAACTATTGTAGGAGTCCGAAAGCCCTTAAAAGAAATTGTGCGGCTACATGAAGAAGGTGCTGATGAAGTGGCCACTATGACCGTCAATAGATTAATTACCTTTTTCGGTAAAGCTATGGCAACTATAGTCAATACATTAGACCCAGATGCTATAGTCCTTGGTGGTGGTGTCGGTAATGTTGATTTACTATATACGGAAGGTGTTGCTGCAGTAGAAAAAAATATTTTTAATCATAAGTTAGATACGCCATTTTTAAAACCTAAATTAGGGGATAGTGCAGGTGTATTTGGCGCTGCGTTTTTGTAAAATATCAAGTAGATTTTATCTAACCACATAGATACATAGTTCACATATATTTCACTATGCACCTATAGCTTGTCAGATAAAAAAGTGGTGCTATTTAGTTTTTCATAAAGAGTATACACAACTCAGAGAGTCGTGTTACACTTAGCTATGAACCGTAACATCACTCTCTGAATTGTGCCGCATTCTACCGCTTTTCAAGCGGACGATCATACTACTATACATGTGAACTAGAACAGAGAGCAGAGACAGATTTCGTTTACAAACAACGAAATTTGGTCATTTTTTAAGCGAAATTTATCTCTATTCTCTGC
>JALZWC010000350.1 GCA_023300255.1 Saprospiraceae bacterium
CAGGCATCCGTTGCTGTTACACTTGCTGCACTTGGTACTGTTTGTCCACATGCTACTGTTGCATTCGTTGGTACACCTGTTAAAGTAATCGCTGATCCACCTTCTACTGTTATTGTTTGAGATCCGATCTCTGTAACACCACAAGCAGAGGACGCAGTCCAAGTTCTTAATAAAGTATAAGAACCACAATCTGCACCACTTTGTGCTTCTGTAAAGTTGACTGAATAATTCAAGCCACAATCGTCCGTTCCTGTCACTGTTGACACAGCTGGAATCGCTTGACCACATGCTACTATTGCATCCGCTGGCACACCATTCAAAGTGATCGTTGGACTATCACTTAACTTAATAATTTGAGAAGTACTGATTGTTCCATTACAACCATCAGGTGCGGTCCATGTTCTTGTTATTGTAGAACTACCGCAAGAAGTGATACTAGTTGTTTCTTCAAAAGAAACAGTAAAAGATGCACCACATCCATTCGTTGCAGTCACTGTTGGAGCTGCTGGCAAATTCAATCCACAAGAAACATTCGCATTAGAAGGGATACCCTTGAAAGTAGTTGCTTCGTCTCCATTAATTGTAATATCTTGAGTAGCAGTAACTGCATTTCCGCAAGCATCAATCGCACTCCAAGTTCTAGTGATAACAGAATTATCACAATCGCTATTCGTCGTTGCTTCTGTAAAAGCTACTGTATAATTATACCCACAGGCATCTCTTGCAGATACTGCTGCATTCGCTGGAATTGCATCTCCACAACCTAGTGTAATATTTGCAGGAACACCATTTAGTACAGGTCCAGTTGAAGCTTGCACTGTAATTGTTTGTGTTGCAATAGCATCATTACTACAACCTCCTGCTGCGGACCAAGTTCTTACTATATTATAGCTATCACAAGAACCATCTGTTCTAGTTTCTGTATAATTAACTGCGTAGTTATTATTGTTTGTATCGGTTGCTGTTACATTCGCTGCTGTTGGAACAGTCTGTCCACAAGTAAGCGTCACATCCGTTGGAACACCATACAAGCTCATACTCGCTGCCGCTTGTACCGTAATGATTTGAGTTGCAGAGCTTGCATTGCCACAAGCATCTACTGCTGACCAAACTCTTGTCAAACTGTAAGCACCGTTCGCCAACTGCGTTGTTGTCTCTCCATAAGTAACACCATAGAAATGATCGTTCATATCACTCGCTGTTACATGTGCTGCATCTGGTACTTTATCACCACAAGAAATAGTTACACTCGTTGGAACACCTTGGAAACCGATACTAGCGGCACTCCCTTCTACTGTAATTGTTTGGGTTCCTTCTACCTCATTACTACAAGCATCAATTGCCCGCCAAGTTCTTGTAATAGTAGAACTACCATTAGCATGATTTACGCTTGTTTCGTTTAAAGCTACCGTGTAGTTATAACCACAGGCATCTCTTGCAATCACATTAGCAGAAGCAGGTAAAGCTTCTCCACAAGCTACTGTTGCGTTAGCTGGTACGCCACTTAATACAGGTCCATTTGAAGCTTGTCCTGTAATTGTTTGTGTTCCAATAACATCATTATTACAACCTCCTGCTGCCGTCCAAGTTCTTACTATCGTATAGCTATTACAAGAACCATCCGTTCTAGTTTCTGCATAATTAACCGTGTAGTTATTATTATAGGTATCAGTTGCTGTTACATTCGTTGCTGCTGGTACAGCCTGTCCACATTTAAGTGTTACATCCGTTGGAACACCAGTCAAGCTCATATTAGCTGCTGCTTGTACTGTAATGATTTGAGTACCCGTAGTTGCATTTCCACAGGCATCTACTGCCGACCAAATTCTTGCCAAATCATAAGCACCATTTGCAAGCTCTGTTCTTGTTTCTTCATGGGTTACGCCATAAAAATTATCGTTGGTATCACTTGCTGTTACATGTGCTAATTCTGGCACTTTATCACCACAAGAAATAATTGTATTCGTTGGTACGCCTTGAAGACTGATACTTGCTGCACTTCCTTCTACTGTAATTGTTTGTGCAGCTTCTGCTGCATTTCCACAGGCATCTGTTGCCTTCCAAGTTCTTGTAATCGTATAACTACCATCAGCATGATTTACGCTTGTTTCGTTTAAAGCAACACTATAATTATACCCACATGCATCACTCGCTATCACATTAGCAGAAGCAGGTAAAGCTTCTCCACAAGCTACTGTTGCATTAGCAGGTACGCCACTTAGTACAGGACTTCCTGCATCTTGAACAGTAATCGTTTGGAAGGCTGTTTCTACGCCACCACAACCATTTGCGATAGACCAAGTTCTTAATAAAGTATAATTTCCACAATCGCCGTCTACTCTAGATTCTTCTACATTCACATTATAGCTATTCCCACAAGCATCTGTTGCATTGATAGTAGCAGCAGGAGCGATTTGTTGTCCACAAGTAATCGTTGCATCTGTTGGAACATTATTAAAAACAATACTAGATGTGCCATTTACTGTAATCTTCTGAGAAGCAATCACCTGCTCACCACAATCATCTTCCGCCATCCAAGTTCTAGTAATCGTTTGTTGCCCACAATCACTACCTGTTGTAGTTTCTTCAAAATTGACAACAAAAGCTTGTCCACATAAGTTATCTGCTGTAACATTATAAGGAGCAGGAATTGCTTCCCCACATGCTACGGTAGCATCTCTAGGAATATTGTATAAGAAGATACCAACTGATCGTTTTTGATTGATCTGTTGAGTAGTTGTATATTCATTTCCACAAGCATCAAATGCAGTCCATGTTCTAGTTAAAAGAGACAAGCCACATCCTTGATCTGCTGTTGATTCTGTTAAACTCACTTCGTAAGTTGTTCCACATGCATCGCTTGCTGTAAGTGCAGGCGCTGTAGCTACCACTTCTGCACAAGCTAAAGTAACTGCTGCTGGTGCTTCAGAAAATGAAATTTCCATTGGCTTCGCAATTGTAATAACTTGAGAAGCACTTACCGTACCACCACAACCATTCGCAGCAACCCAAGTACGAGTCATAATAGAATTACCACAAGTACCATCTTCTGTAGACTCTGTCATATCTACTAAATAAGTTCCACCACAAGCATCTGTTGCACTCACTGCACTGAAGCTGCTCGGAATAGCTTGACCACATGCTAAAGAAAGATCATTAGGAACACTATTAAAATTAACAGCAGGAGATCCGTTCTGTGTAATCTCCTGAACATGAGTAGTTGTATTTCCACAATCATCCGCTATAGTCCATGTTCTAGTTACTACAGAGCTACCACAACTAGTACTACTATTTTGTACTTCCTCATAGGTAATATATACATCAGTTCCGCAGGCATCTTGTGCCGTAGGATAAATCGGATCGGGCATTGCATCTCCACAATTAACGACCA
This sequence comes from Saprospiraceae bacterium, assembly GCA_023300255.1. Lineage (GTDB taxonomy): Bacteria > Bacteroidota > Bacteroidia > Chitinophagales > Saprospiraceae > JAFMDF01. The sequence continues at coordinate 3,392 of JALZWC010000350.1, forward strand.
TGTTCGCAGGTGCATTTGTAATTACTGGAGGCGTTGTATCTTCTACTGTAATAATTTGCATTTTAATTGCTTCATTACCACAAGCATCTGTTGCTGTCCATTTTCTAGTAATCGTATAGTCGTAAACACATGAACCATTATCTCTCCATTCTAGATAATCAACTGCGATATTTCCACCACAATTATCCGTTGCTGTTAGTACTGGTGCACCTGGGATAGCTGCGCCACATTCGATATTTAGATCTGCTACTGTACCTGCGATAATTGGCGCTTCCTCATCTGTTATTGTTATTACCTGATTCTCTATAGCTGCTGATCCACAACCATCACTTGCCGTCCATGTTCTAGTAATTACATAAGATCCACAATCATCATCTGACTGCGTTTCTGCATAAGTAACCGTATAAGTATTACCACATGCATCTGCCGCCGTCACTGTTCCAGCAGCAGGAATCGTTTGACCACAAGTAAACCAAGTATCTCCTGGTACGGCACTCAAGGAAACAACTGGTGCTCCTTTTATTTCAATTTCTTGCACTGCTGTAGTGCTATTACCACAATCATCTGTCGCCGTCCATGTTCTTACTAAGATATATCCACCACATGTTTCGCCTGCTTGAGTTTCTGCTAAAGAAACAGTTGCAGTACCACATACATCAGAAACGGTTGGTGTAACAACCGTAGGAATTGCTTCTCCACAATTGATTACTGCATTCGCAGGAACATTTGTAAAAGTAGGTGCTGTATCATCTGTCACCGTAATAATCTGCATACCTATTCCTTCATTACCACAAGCATCGGTTGCTGTCCATTTTCTAGTAATCGTATATTCACTATCACAAGCACCATTATCTCTCCATTCTAAATAAGCTACTGTAACACTTTCTCCACATGCATCTGTTGCTGTTAACACAGGTGCTCCTGAAAGATCCGTTGCACAGGATACCGTAATATCTGCTGGTACAGCAGTTACTGTCGGTGCAACATCATCACTGATGCTAATAAATTGCATTGCAATTACTTCATTACCACAAGCATCTGCTGCTGACCATTTTCTAGTTAAAGTATAAGTATTGGCACAAGTACCATTATCTCTCCATTCTAAATAATCAACTGCGATAGTCCCACCACAATTGTCTGTAGCAGTTAATACAGGTGCACTAGGAATAGCTGATTCACAAGTCACTGTTAAATCAGATGGCGCTCCTGCAAATACTGGTGCTACATCATCTATTATATTAATCGTTTGTATTCCTGAGACTACTCCACCACAACCATCATCCGCAGACCAAGTTCTAGTAATCGTATAAGTTCCACAAGTATTATCCGTTTGTATTGTTTCAAGTGTTACCGTATAAGTCCCACCACAAGCATCTGTTGCTGTAATATTATTAGGCGCAGCAGTCACTCCTTGATCACAAGTAAGTGACGCATCCGCTGGTATATTATTTAAAGTGATAGAAGGAGAACCATATACTGCAATTTCTTGAACAGCCGTACTAGTATTACCACAAGCATCTGTTGCCGTCCATGTTCTTACATGCGTATATTCTCCACAGCTTTCGCCTGTTTGAGTTTCGGCTAAAGAGATAGATACCGTACCACAAACATCCGTTGCAGTAGGCGTTATTATCGTTGGTAAAGTCTCTCCACAATTGATCACTGCATTCGCAGGAACATTTGTAAAAGTAGGTGCATCCGTGTCTGTTACACTAATAATCTGCATCACGATCGCTTCATTTCCACAAGCATCTGCTGCTGTCCATTTTCTAGTAATTGTATAAGCATTATCACAAGCACCGTTGTCTCTCCATTCTAAATAAGCTACTACTACATTTCCATCACATCCGTCTGTTGCTGTAAGAACAGGAGCATTTGGAATCGCATCACAACTCGCTGCTACATCCGCAGGAATGGTACTAAATATTGGTGCATCTTCATCTATAACCGTAATTATTTGAGTTGCACTTACTGAATTATCACAATAATCTGTAGCTGTCCAAGTACGAGTAATCGTATAAGCATTCGCACAAATCCCTTGACCTGCTGTAGACACTTCTTCAAAAGTAATGACTGCATCTAAAATACAACTTGTTGTTGCGCTAGGTAATGTTGGAGCTGGAATACCATCTGTGCAGCTAATTGTCATATCCGCTGGTACACCTCTGATTGTTAAAGGCATTACCCCTTCTACTACAATCGTTTGAATGGCACTGCTAGTATTTCCACAATCATCTGTTGCCGTCCATGTTCTTATATATGTTCTATCTCCACAAGTTCCTTCCGTTACTACATCTGAAAAATCAAAACTTACTCCAGCATCACAAGCTCCTGTTGCTGTAGGAAGAGTAGTTGGTAATGCACCTGCACATTCAATTGTTACATCTGCTGGTACTTCTACAAATGTTGGCGGCGTAGAACCAGATACTGTAATAAATTGCATTTCAGTAGCCTCATTACCACAAGCATCTGTTGCGGTCCATTTTCTTGTGATAACATAATTACCATCACAAGTACCATTGTCTCTCCATTCTAAATAATCTACGGTTACATTTAGATCACAATTATCTGTTGCTGTAAGAATTACGGCATTTGGAACCGCATCACAACTGACACTTGCATGTGCAGGTGCTGCTGTTAATACTGGTGGCGTATTATCATATACTGTCAATATCTGCATCCCTATCGCCTCATTGCCACAAGCATCTGTTGCGGTCCATTTTCTAGTAATCATATAGTTGTTCTCACAAACACCATTGTCTCTCCACTCTAAATAGGCTACTGTAACATCTGTATCACAATTATCTGTTGCGGTTAGAATAGGCGCATTTGGAATCGCATCACAACTCACTGCTTCATTAGCAGGAACATCCGCGATCACTGGCGGAGTATCATCTGTAACTGTAATAAATTGCATTTCACTAGCCTCATTTCCACAAGCATCTGTTGCTGTATATTTTCTAGTTAAAACATAGCTGTTTTCACAAGCACCATTATCTCTCCATTCTAAATAACTCACTGTTGCATTTGCATCACAATTATCTGTTGCCGTTAATAATAAGGCATCAGGAACAGCATCGCAGCTTACAGCTTCATCAGCAGGTACACCATTAATAACTGGTGCCTCCGTATCTATTAATTGTAAATTTTGAATACAAGTTACTATTTCCGTTGGCGTACCTTCATAGTGTGCCGTCCAAGTACGTACAATATTTGCTCCGTTAGGACAACCATCAACCGGCAAAACTACATCACTATAGAAACTAGTAATAAGACATGTTGAACCCGATCCGGTTAAAGTAGGATTCCCTGTAATATCAGGAGTAGTTGCACTACTTGGACAGGCTACAAAATCTGTAGGACAAACAATTTCAGGTACGCCGCAAAAAAGTTGTGCGTTTGTTTGTGGTTGCGCGCTTGTAACCTCAGGCTCGCAAGATGTGAAAGTCATATCTTGCAATGAAACAGGCCCTTGACCTGGTCTACAAATAGTAATAGCCAACTCGTCAGAGTCAGCGGGTGCGTCCAAACATAGTTGGTCAACATTGTCTTTATCAAAAGATCCTAAACTTTCCCATGTACCGGGCGCAATAGGATTCTCTTGCCAAAAACAAACATTCCCTAAAGCATTGCCACATCCTTGTCTTGGAGAGAAGCATACTTTAGGAACACAATTTTCTACCAAATTCGTCTTTGGAAAGTTCTTAAATATAAAAGTACCACAACCACCATCTGTATCGTTGGGTCCAGAGTTACCAATACAAAAATCACTATCAACTGTATTATCCCAATTGGATAAATCTACTTCTAAATATACTGGTAAGCCAGTAACGACTCGTCCAGGTGCCGTATAAGATGGCTCGTCATTATTATTGTTTTTGCAATCGGTAAATTGGCCAAAACTTTCTATAGAGAAAAGCATGCTTAATAATAAGACAAGCTTAAATCCACGAAGGCTTTGGGTTTTAAAAAGTTGTTTTTGAATACCTATTTTATTTAAAATTAGGCAAAAAGAGGTCCTGTAAAATCTCATATCACTCTGAGGTTTTAAAATTTTTAATGTTTATATATTCGGGAATATTTTTCTATTCCTATTAGTATTCTATATTCAAAAGTGTCTATTATCAAAGCTCTGTACCCTGTCACCTTCTTAATATCTTGTTAAAAAAAAACGGATAGACATTCCACTACAAATTAGCCTTAATACATTGGTAATGTTTACTTAACAAGTAAATCAAAAACCATATTTATATGGAAATATTTATAGTAATGGTAGTATTTGCTTTGTGAATATTAAGCAAATGATTATACAAACTCGATGTACATAAAGCTAAAGACAAATATGCTGTACAAACGTAATCTATATGTTATACACACTAAGAACTAGCGGTATATCTCCATGAAAAATTGGACTTGAAAGTAATGGATGAAGTGTAGGGAGCAAATGGACAGAATAGAATTTTGTATGGATTAACGTATTCCCTTAAAAGTGTTTTTAGCTGGAATAGGTGTACCCATAAAATAGTTTTTAAATGATTAGTCGCCTAGAAAATTTATTATTTTGACAATTTTTACAAATGTAGCTTAGACCTCTGGTCTGAGTAGCCTTAACGCACACTTACTCAGACCAGAGGTCTAAGCTACATTTTGCAATGCACACAGCCTTTACGCCAATAGACACAACTTTTTTAGACTTGACAACTGCTAAAAGTCGAATATCAATATAAACAAGCTATAACCTGAGGTTATAATTTAGGCAAAGAGTAAGAATAAATTAGCCATTTTAACCTGCCCAGCAAGCCCGTCCGCTTTGCGGTCTGTCTAAAGCCAGATAGATTCACTTGCTCTGC
>JALZWC010000351.1 GCA_023300255.1 Saprospiraceae bacterium
ATAAAACCAAGAACAAGTACTTTGCAATAAAGCAAATGTAAACTTGGTGGCAGCACTGTGCTTCCTGACTCCTGACACCTCGCCCCTGACACCTGAGTAGTTATGATTGTCACACTACTTATCTATTCTCAAAAAAAATTTAAACAAGACATTATGAGAAAAATGGTTCTCTTTCTATTGCTCTTTGGTTTTACTGCAAGCTACGGTCAACCAGCACCAGATTTTAAAATTACTTCTTCTAAAGGAGCGGAAATAAATCTTTATGCAGATTATCTAGATCAAGGAAAAACAGTGGTACTTGAGCTGTTCTGGGAAGGATGTCCTCCTTGTAATTCTTTTGCCCCTTTATTAGGCGATTTGTATAAAGATTGGGGAGATGGAAATGGAGATGTAGAATTTATTGCTTTAGATGTATTAAATAATGAAACAGATGCAGATGTTATTGCCTTTCAAGATAGACACGGGCATACTTGGCCAGGAGCTAGTGCAGAAGGTGGAAGCTTAGAGGCATTAGATCCCTATACTTCAGGTACATATGGTACTTATTTAGGTACGCCTACTATCGTCATTATTGGCCCTGATAAAACAGTTGCTTATAATGTAAACGGGTTTATGCGAAATGATAATGGGATTGCCGTATTAGACGAGGCTATAACAGCTACAGGTGCAAAAAAAATAGAACAAGTTGCTACTACTACTTTAGTAGGCTCCGTACAAAATATCAGTCAAATAGGAATTGGTAATGTCGCTTTAAAATTTTCAGGAGCTTCAGATGTTATAACTATCACGGAAGCGGATGGGCTTTTTTCTGTTCCAGATCTACCAATAGAACAAGCTTATACAGTAACACCAGAAAAGAATACAGCGATTGATAATGGAGTAACGACCTTTGATCTGGTATTGATTGGTAAGCATATATTAGGGCTAGAACTTTTTATAGATGAAACACAAGTAATAGCAGCAGATGCTAATCTCTCTGGCTCTGTAACTACTTTTGATATTGTATTAATTCGGCGAGCTATTCTAGGTTTTGGTAATGGTCTAGCTGCTGGTTCTTGGCGGTTTATTCCTGAAACGATAGAATTAGCTTCCTTAAATGATTTGAATGAATTATCTTTCGTTGGCGTTAAAATTGGAGATGTTAATAACACTGCAGACCCTTCCCTTTTTCAATATAATGAGAGTCGATCTTCTGCTACACCGATTTCTTTATTCGTAGAAAATCAATTCGTCCAAGCAGGGGAGATTATAGAAATACCATTTTCTGTAAAAGAAGAAATGAATTTATTAGGCTTTCAATTTACGGTAGATTTTGATCCAGAAAGCTTACAATTATTAGGCGTGTCAGAAACAACTATTCCAAATTTTGGCGATACTAATATCAATACCCAGCACCAAGAGAAAGGACAAATTGCTATGAGTTGGTATGATTTATCGAATGTTTCCGTTACAGACTTATTTAGTTTAACATTTAAAGCTACTCAATCAGGTTCTTTAAAGGATTTGTTACGAATAAGTTCGGCTATTACTCCAGCGGAAGCATATACTACTTCAGAAGATATTGTGGCTATTGATTTACAATTTACAGCTAATGAGCTAACTAATCCTACTATAGCAATTATTCCAAATCCTATCAAAGAAGGAATAACTAATATCTATTTAGATATAACACAGCAAAGTGATTTAGAAATAGAGTTGATTGGTATGGATGGTCGTATTTTACAAACTTTTTCTTATGCAGTAGCGGAGCAAGGAGCGCAGATCATTCCTCTAGAAACTTCTAATTTGGAGGAAGGGATGTATGTTGTCAATGTGATGGCGGATGGGAGTCTATTGAGGCGTGCTAAATTCATTAAAAACTGACTTTGATTTTTTTGATTTTTCTGATTACGCTGATTTGGATGTTGATACGCCTTGATTGATTTGATTTTTCTGATTGTTTGTATGACTGTGATGTTGACAACGTCATATAAGAAATTAGCATAAGCAGAAAAATCAAGTCAATCAAGGTATGTCAACATCTAAATCAGTGTAATCAGAAAAATCAAACCAATCAAGCTCCGTCAACATCTAAATCAGCATAATCAAAAAAATCAAACCAATCAAGGCGTGTCAACATCCAAATCAGCGTAATCAAAAGAATCAAAAGAATCAAGGTATGTCAACATCTAAATCAGCGTAATCAGAAAAATCAAACCAATCAAGGCGTGTCAACATCCAAATCAGCGCAATCAAAAAAATCAAACCAATCAAGGTCCGTCAACATCTAAATCAGCGTAATCAAAAAAATCAAAAGAATCAAGGTATGTCAACATCCAAATCAGCGTAATCAAAAGAATCAAGGTATGTCAACTTCTAAATCAACGTAATCAGAAAAATCAAACCAATCAAGGTAAATCAGAAAAATCAACCTAATCAAGCTCCAGTTGCCTAATTAACTTCCTAACCTTCTTCCTATTAGACTTCTTCTTCTCCCTAAACAACTCCTGCGCCTTCTCCGTAAAAAAAGAATGACTATCTAAGAATTTGATATTCGCCTTATACCAAGCTATATCTTGGAATTGCTGATTTAAAAAAGTATCTAATTCTGTTCTTAAATTAGTAATTGTCCGAAGGTATTTTTTCTGTCCAACATTATTCAAATCTGCATCTTTAATAATCTCTTCCAATAAATTAGTAGGGGGTTGTTGAATACGAGTGGCGCCAATTAAGGCTTGAACTTGTTTAATAAGGGAGGTAGGGTAGTGGTGCTTATTGAGAAAATCAGCAGCTATATCTTGACTAATGTCCTCATGTCCTGTATAAACTTTTATATAACCGAGATCGTGGAATAAAGTAGCTAATTCTAATACTTCTAATTCAAGTGGAGTAACTTTATAATGTTTGGCCAATAGCAGTGCTACTTCCCTAACAGATTGCGTATGGGCTTCATCATGGTACAGCAACTTAGAAGACATTTGCTCTTTAAAGAGCAAGTCCGTATAGTTGGCAGCTAGCTGTACAATGTTTTTCTCCATATAAAAATTTCGTCTCTACTTTATCAAATTTACAATTTTATTTTGAAGTTGTCCAGAATAGGCTATTTTACTAGCCCTTCTTGCCAGATTTAAACAATTCGTAACAATTGTATTCGCATTTTAAAGGACCATTATATAATACCTTTCTAGCATTAGGTTTTAATCCTAATTGCTTCAAGGCTTTTCCATTAGAAGAGATCATCCATAAGGTATATCCTGCTAATTTATCCTTGATCACATAACCTAGGTCTTTATAAAAGGCGGTTACATCATCCAACGCCATTCTTTCATCATAGGGTGGATTGGTAATAACAATGGCTTTTTCTTCGGCCAGTTCCAAATCCTCTATTGCGATTTTTTCGATTTCAATAGCTCCTTCTAATTCCGCTGCAAATATGTTCTTAGTACTAGCTTTGACTGCTCTAAAATCTTTATCAAATCCTAGAATTGGCACTTCACATTTCACCATTCTTTCCTCTGCCTCTCTTTTTACCGTTTCCCACAGTTCTCGATCAAAGTCTTTCCACTTCATAAAACCAAACTGTTTGCGTTGTATCTGAGGTGGAATGTTATGCGCATACAATGCTGCTTCTGTCAAAATCGTACCAGAACCACACATTGGATCAATTAAAGCACAATCCTTTTGCCAACCAGACTCCAAAATCATCCCAGCAGCCAATACTTCATTGATTGGGGCCTCTAAAACCTCTACTCTATAGCCTCTTTTATACAAAGATTCACCCGAGGCATCCCATGCCAGTGTACAGATATTATCAAAACTCAAATGAAGATTGATACGAAAATCAGGATTAATTTTTTCAATACTAGGTCGCTGTCGATCATATACCTCTCTAAAAGAATCAACAATCGCGTCTTTCGCTTTCAGCGCCAGATATTGAGAGTGGTTTAAATATTTAGAGGCAGTGGCGGCATTAATCGCAAAAGTTTGGTCCAGATTAAATTGATTGACCCAATCAAATTCCTTTATCTTTTTATATAAATGATTTTCATGCTTCGTTTTAAAGCTATAGAAGGGCTTTAGGATACGTAAGGCCGTACGTAGTTCGTATACAGATCTATATAGTAGCTTTTGGTCTCCTTCGTAGGAAATAGCTCTTTTTAGTACTTGGACATTCTTTCCTCCTATGGCTTTTATCTCTTTGGCTAGTACTTCTTCTAAACCATGAAAGGTTTTGGCGATTATTTGCAATGTGATTGTGTTAATAACTTTCTGAAATATAATTCGAGATACAAAGATACAGGCTATGGACCTATTGATGGGTGTATTGAAGGTTTTTGCTTTTCATTCTTGTTGTTAGATGTAGCTTAGATCTCTGGTCTGAGTAGCACAATGGACATATTGTATTAGGCAATTTAAATTAATAAATTGGACGTTTTAGGCTAGTCATTTTTTCTTCTAAGGAATTCTAAAAAACTAAGCATAGCTGGGCTACGGTTCTTTTT
>JALZWC010000352.1 GCA_023300255.1 Saprospiraceae bacterium
ACAATCTACTCCTTTACTAATTTAGTATACCTCATTGTACCATCCTGCTCTTTAACACTTACAAAATATACACCTGTAGGTAAAGTAGCCGTTGGTAAAGAGATTTGTTGTAGGCCTAACGTTTCCGCCCTATAGGACATATCAGCCATTAGCTGTCCATTCGTACTTAATATTTCAATACTTATTTTTTGTTTCTTAGATACCAACATATTCAAGTTAGTAATTCCATCTCCCGTAGGATTTGGTGTAAGAACTAATTTAAAGTTAGTAGTTAATGCAGTCTTAGTAAAATCTAAAGCAATATTCACAGCTTCTTCAGTATCCGCAATATAAGCTTCTGCCATTGTCAAATTTGAACTAAGGCTTAGAAAATCACTTATTTGACCTTCTTTAGAAGCTATAAATTCTAAAGTAAATAAATCGTTGGAAGCTCCCTCTTTTATATCAAACCAACTAAACGCTAATTGACCTCGATCTTTTTGATGCGTATTAATATTAGCTGTTTCAAAATTAGGAATCCCTACTTCTTTTAATCCTTGATAGTGGAGGGCTGTAGCATCAAAATCTAAAGTAAATTGAAAGCCTAGTAAAGGATCAACATCTTTTAAAGAGAATGGCACAGCTACAATATCTCCAGCTTTGAACCTCTGCTCTTCCACTGACAAATCAACGGTATATGCATAAGAACGAGATTCTGAAGCATTGAAGGATCCTGTGGGATCTGTAGAATTATTCACATCTCCTATTTTAACACCCGAAAATGACAAGTCTGGTAACTCTGCAATAGTATTAAATTCAATTGCCTCTGGGAAGAATCGCCAAGATCCTGCTGGCAATGTTGTCTCTAGACCTAAGATTACTTTTTGTAATAAAACTACATCAAAAGTAGTAACATTATTTGATTTATTTGCATCTGCAGCAATTTCTTGAATATCATTTGTAAAGGGATCTGTACCTAAGATATGTTTCGTAATAATTACTAAATCAAAGGTAGTTAAACCATTCAGAATATTGCTATTTTTTTCTGGTGTAACCGTAAAAGCTCCATTAATAGCTAAATCTGGCGTCAAAAACTGACCAAGCACTGAAGTCGTAATAGTCGTATCAATTCCACCAGAAAAAACTAAATTCACATTTGCGATCTCTTTGTCATCTAGCGTGCGAATTCCATCAATAAGATTAGGACTACTTACATTCGTAACCACTGAATCCATCACATTAAAATTCTCAATCTTCTCTGTGGTATTACCACAGGAATCCGCAGCTAACCAACGATACCTAATCGTAACTAGTCCATTACATAGATCTTCGTATTCATCAACAGATGACGTTATTGTAACAGGACCACCGCAGGCATCTGTAGCCGTTAAAGTTTCTTGAATTGGAAAAGATTGATTACAATTAATAGTAGTAAGCGCCATAGGTTCTTGATCGAAGACAGGACCTTCTATATCGGGAAGCACCTTGAAATCTATTGTTTTTTCAGTCGTTCTACCACAAGCATTAGTAGCTATCCATCGGTGCGTAATCGTATATCCATTACAGACATCTACTACATAATCATCTATTGAAGCAACTATTGTGTTAGCTCCGCACTGTCCGTCTGAAATAGTAAGTATTTGCTGGGCAGGTAATGTATCTAAGCATCCTATATCTTCGATCGGTGAAGGGTCTTGATCGAAGCTTGGTCGATCGGCACTAGGACGAACTACAAAGCTCACTTTTTCCTCTGCACTATTTCCACATTCATCTGTTGCTACCCACCGATAGGCAATGGTGTATGCTTCACAGCAGGAATATCCTATTGTATCCACATGGTGTGTAATGCTAGCAGAACTACAAATGTCAGAAGCAGTCAAGCTATCTTGTGGAGGAGATGGCTCGCCTGAGCGAATAGTAGGTAAACGGGAAGGAGGAGATTCATTAAAAATAGGTGGCTCTCTATCTGGCACAACTTGTAAAAGAGTCGTTATATCTCTTCTATACCCACAAACTCCATTTGATCTCCAACGGTAAGTAATCGTATATCCATTACATATATCTTCCTCATAAGGATCTATAGAAGAGATCGTTGGAAAAGATCCACAAGTACTGGTCACCCAAATATCTTCTCTTCGAGGAAGATCACCGTTACAAGTAATATCTTCTAGTGGCTCAGGAACACTATTAAAAGAGATATCGTGCTGAGCACCTGTAGCTATTATGGCAGAATCCAATTGCATAAAGCCAAGGCTATCTCTATTTGTTCCATTTGGATTAAAGTTGACCGTACCATCTGGAGCAATGACTACAATAGTCGGTGTTCCTAAGTACAAGCCATACGTACCATCTCTATAAGGTAGCGAAGCTTCTATACTTTCTCCTTCATGACTTATTCCTAGCCAATCATGTCCATGCCGCATTTGAAAGGCGGCAACATCCATAAAATTGTCTGTGTCTTTGACATCCAATGCAATAAAAGCAACATCTTCCTGTCCATGTCCCCATTCATCATATAAACCCGACATAAAAGGAGCGAAAGAATTACAAGATGGACAATCGACAAAGAATAGTTCCAGAACCACCGTTTTTCCCTGATTAAGAAAGTCCTCATAGAGTCTATGAGATTCTGTAGGCGAAGACATAACTGTAAAGTTTGGGGCAGGAGGTGGTGCGGTTTGGGCGTATCCCAAGAAGGGAAGCATAAAAAAAGCTAGTATAATAAACGTAAATCTCATGGGTGATTGTTTAGTCGTACAGCTACTTATAAAGCAGGATACAAAATAATTTGTTGTTCTTGTTCAGGTTTTATACTATACTTATATCGAATCTTTATCAATAAAGTTAGTAACTTTTGTTGTTATATGTTTAAAAAAATCGAAATCTGTCTGCAATCCGAAGGCTATTTTAACAGAAAAAAGGGAGAAAGTAAGTGAAGTAGCTTATTCGAGTAGTGAATTAGATCTTAGAATTTCCTTGTTATCTTTATTTTCTATAATATTGAAGTCTATAATAGAGGCCTGTCTAAACAATAGGGTTATTTCTAAATAATAAACACATATCTGAAAATATCTTTTTCCGCTAATTTCCTTTAAAAAATAAGTCCGTAGCTAGGCTATGCACTGATTTTTTAAAGAAAATTAACAAAAAAATCTATAATTCATACACGTATTCCTTATTTAGAAACAACCCTAATCTCTATATTTTATAAAGCCATTGACTGTTTTGCAACAACTATAAGGCAAAAAGTGAGAATAAATTGGTCGTTTTAAGCTAGTCATTTTTTACTCTAAGGAATTCTGAAAAACTAAGCATAGCTGGGCTACGGTTCTTT
>JALZWC010000353.1 GCA_023300255.1 Saprospiraceae bacterium
GTGACATATCCTAGCATAGGGCACAGCCCTATGGATTGAGTATAAGTATTTCATTAAGCCCTGAAGGGGCGACATATACTAGTAGTTGCTTACTATGTCGCCCATTCAGGGCTTTAATACTAGTTATCCTAATTTTTCATAGGGCTTCTCGCCCTATGCTAGGATATGTCGCCCTTTCAGGGCTGAATGTGTCAATCAGTTAGATAAACTTGTCAAAATTTTCTATTCTAAAATGTAGCTTGGTTTGTCATAAAACCCTTATATTGTAGGTTTTAGCTAAAATTTCAATATTACAACCTATTACATTAAACAACCTATAATATTATAAAAAAAGATGTGTGTATTCACTAGTAACTAGTCGTTAGTTTAGCCGTAAAAGGAAAGACAAACTAGAGTACTTATATATAGTCTATTAGAGGTTTAAAGAATAGAATACGAATAGAAGCAAGCAATTTTAAATTAAATGGCAGAGAGTTATAAATATCCGGATTATAAGCGTTTTAAATTTCGAGAGCTAAAAGTATATGGCTCTACGGAATGGCTCGCAGATAATAAGAAAAAATATCGACAGGTCTTCGATAGGCACGAGTCGTCCTATATCTATGCAGAATTATCTTTTCACAATAAATTATATGATGAAGAGGATTGGGATATAGAGGTGGAATTGCGTTGCTTTAGTGTGAAGAAAGCGGCCCGTAAAGAATTGTGTGTATTGCCCTTTAAAAGAAAGGTGAGCAAATATGATAGTGTAGTATATATTCGGGAGGGATGGGGAAATAAAAAAGATGGTGCATTTTGGAAAAAAGGTTCCTATTATTGGGAGGCTTGGATAGAGGGAGAAAAGGTCGCTACTAAATATTTTTATGTAGAAGATTCTGGTGGGGAATGGGATATAGGACAAAATCCATATTTAGAAGTGCAATCTCTTAAATTGTATGAAGGTCCATATGATGATGTGAACGAAGATGATCGCCAGTATTTTAAAAATTTTAGTGGCGATGAGACTAGATATATATATGTAGAGATTACGTTGAAAAATTTAAATTTAACGCAAAATTGGCAGTGTGAACTATTTTCAAAATTCTACAATGATGCACGAGAATTAAAGGGACAAGTAGTTCGCTTGCATAAAGTGGAAAAGACGGATGATTTAATTCGCCTGACAGCAGGTTGGGGATCCAATGTAGAAGGTTCTTGGAGAAAGGATCGCTACACCGCGGAATTAATCTTTATGGATCGTTTATTAGCGGTTGTTCCATTTGAAGTAACGGATACCTTTGAAAAAGGGATTGCAGGAGTACTGCTACCTAATCGACAAACACCAATATTACTTAGTTTGGAGGATGAAGTCAATATGACTTTTGAAGAGGTGATGATGAATTTAGACGGTCTCATTGGTTTGTCTGATATTAAAGTGAAGGTAAGAGAACATGCTAAGTATATCCAATTTTTACAATTACGTAAGGATAAGGGATTTGAAGAAAAAGAAGAAATCAATGTACATTCTGTCTTTATCGGAAATCCAGGAACGGGTAAAACGACGGTCGCTAAGATGATGGGGAAGCTCTATAAAAAAATGGGCTTATTGACGAAAGGCCATGTGACAGAAGTAGATAGAGTAGACCTAGTAGGAGAATATATTGGTCAAACTGCACCAAAAGTGAAAGCAGTAATAGAAAAAGCTAGAGGAGGTGTTTTATTTATAGATGAGGCCTATTCTTTGGCAAGATCTAATGATGATAGCAAAGATTTTGGTCGAGAAGTAGTGGAAATTCTTTTGAAAGAAATGTCTAATGGCCCGGGTGATTTGGCGGTAATTGTGGCAGGTTATCCTAAGGAGATGAAGCATTTTATGGATTCTAATCCAGGTTTGAAATCTAGATTTAAACTTTATTTTGAATTCTCTGATTACCTCCCGCAAGAGTTGACTCAAATTGCAGACTATGCCTGTCAAGAAAAAGGGGTGATTTTATTACCAGATTCTAAAAAACAATTAGCGGAAATTATTACAGAGGCTTATAGAAATAGAGATCGATCTTTTGGTAATGCTCGATTTGTTTTTGATTTGGTAGAAAAAGCGAAGATTAATTTAGGTCTAAGAGTAATGGATTCGAAGAATCCTTCTGCATTAGAGAACACTAAATTAGAGACGATTGAATTTAATGATGTAGATAAGATTCAAATAGAATCACCAAAAGAAATACCAAATATTCCAGTTGATCCTAAATTTTTAGAGAAGTCTTTGCAAGAGCTGGATGAGTTGATTGGTATGAAGAGTATCAAGAAGCAAATCCATGAACTAGTTGCTTTGGTTCGTTTTTATCAAGAGACTGGGAGAAACACGCTTAATAATTTCTATTTACATACGGTCTTTATAGGAAATCCAGGGACTGGTAAAACTACGGTCGCTAGGATTTTAACAAAAATATATAAAGCATTAGGAATGCTTGAGAGGGGCCATATTATTGAAACAGATCGCCAAGGATTAGTAGCAGGATTTGTTGGTCAAACGGCTATCAAAACTGCTGAGAAGATTGATGAAGCCAAAGGTGGAGTCCTTTTTATTGATGAAGCCTATGCCTTGACTAGTAATACTAGTGGTGGTGCGGCACATTCTGATTTTGGTAATGAAGCGATTCAGACTTTACTAAAAAGAATGGAAGATCAGCGGGGTGAATTCTTTGTTTTCGTAGCTGGCTATCCTGATAATATGGAGGAATTCTTAAAAGCGAATCCAGGCTTAAATTCTAGATTCGATAAAGTCTTAAAGTTTGAGGATTATGAACCTTCTGAATTGATGGAGATCGCTATGTACATGTTTGAAGAGAAAGGATTTAAATTACGCAAAGCAGCTCGAGAACACATGTCTTCGTACTTGAATTTCTTGTATGAGTATAGAGATAAATATTTTGGAAATGCCCGTGCAGTGAGAGGTGTCGTTTCAGAAGTGATTAAGAACCAAAATCTTCGATTAGCTGCTACTGCTATTGATAAGCGAACAAAAACTGCAATCAACACGATTATATTAGAAGACGTGAAAACTTTTAAACTAGATAAAGCAGATTTTATTTTCAATAAAAAGACAATTGGTTTTAAGAAGTAATCAACTGTCTGAATCAGAATTTGCAGGATTGGATAATTTTCAGAATTTTGATGTTGCTTACGCTTAGGAATGACGAAATAATAACTGTCTCAACTTGGCTTGCCCTTTTCCAGTCTTAGAAAGCCAAAAAAAGAGTCCGTAGCTCTGCTATGCACTAGTTT
>JALZWC010000354.1 GCA_023300255.1 Saprospiraceae bacterium
AATAAATGTTACAAGTTGGGTTAGTCATTTTTCTGTCTTAGGAAGCCAAAAAACTAGTGCATAGCAGGGCTACGGACTCTTTTTTTTGCTTTCTAAGACAGGAAAAGGGCAAACCAAGTTGAGACAGTTATTATTTCGTCATTCCTAAGTAGTTGGACAACAATAAAAGACACAATATATTTTTTTAACCACATAGATACATAGGGCACATAGGTGTTATTCTCTAGGTGCCCTATGTACCTATGTGGTTAAAATATTACGTTTAATTTTGTCCAAGCACTTACTTAGGCCGAAGCTAATACATTGTATAAGAATCATTTTTCTCGAACAAGTCTAATGCCCAAAGATCAACTAACAATTACCACCAGCGACCAATATCCATTGGACGTTCTATTATTTACTCCTACCCAAGAATCCAAAGGAGTTATTCTCATCTGTCCTGGATTAGGAATACCCAAAGAAGTATATGAAAAATATGGCCAATTTTTATCTGAGCAAGACTATACTGCTCTAGTATTTGATTATCGAGGGATTCATAACAACCGCCCTAAAGATTTTCCGGCATCCGAAATAAACCTTAGAAATTGGGGAATAATAGATATTCCAAGTATACTAAATTGGATCAAAAATAAGTATCCAAATCAAAAGTGCTACTTGTTTGGTCATAGTGTGGGTGGACAAATTGCAGGCTTGGTAAAAAATCATCATTTAGTAGATCGCTTTGTCTTTTTTTGTTCTACTGCTGGACACTGGCGTTTGTTTAATTTTCCTTTAAATATTTTCACTTGGTTTATGTGGTATTTGCATATTCCAATCACTACTACCTTATTGGGGCATATGCCAAAAAGCTTGACCTATAGAGGCGTTAGTATGGCAAAAGGAGTTGCCTTAGAATGGGCAGCGTGGTCGAGAAAAAAAGGATATATTGCTGATTTATTAGGGAAAACAATCCAAGAACAATTCTATGAAGAAATTCATCGAAAAATAGATTTGGTCTCTTTCACGGATGATCCTATTGCTACGGACAGGGCTATCCAGCGTATGATGCAGTTTTATAAAAATGCTTCTATTAGTTATCATCAGATTGATCCTAAGAAACGAGGCTTGCCTAGAATAGGGCATAGTGGTTTTTTCTCTTCAAAGGCTGGAAAGGAACTTTGGCGGTTTCCTTTGGATTTAATTGAATCTTGATTTTATTTTAGTCTTCCCAAACCACCCTTTAGCATTTAAAGTGTCATGTGACTGGCGATACTATTTGTTCGATTTTACTTAACCATTCATTAAATCTGGGACTTTTTTTTCTTAATTTTTCTAAACCAATAGCTTCTGCAATTAGACTGCCATAAACTACTTTATCGTAACCTAGTATGATTCTTCCTAGCCTAGTTGATGGAGCAGTTTCTTTATTGTCGTTAATCAACTCAGGGTTCTTAAATTCTTTAAATGTATCCTTTAACTCTTCAGTTCCTTTTAATTCTTTTTCTGGTATTTGTTCATAAAACACATTTATATCATTGAATAATAAACCTTCAAATTCATGCAACTGTATATAGGGTAAGAATCTATAACTATAGTTTTTATCAACAGCGTCTAACATTCCATTTTCTAGAATTTCCATCCGCTTTGATTTATCAAGTTCTGTTTTTGCGGCTTCCCACTCAGGGAATTCATGCTTTTCATTAAGCCCATAGTAATCAAGTAAGGTAGTTACATATGCTGTAGTATCACCCTTAAGATGTAAATTGATTTGTTTTTCTAAATGTTCCCATTTTACTATACCCCCCATTGATCTTCTGATTAAAGGTGCCTGTATATGTATACCTAATGTTGAGAAATATGGAGACAGTATAGTTTTACAAAATTCTCTCTCCGTCTGACCTTCACAAATAATAATAATCCTATTCATCACAACTTAGTAATTTGGTTGACCTGTTGTTATTATATTTCGCTTCCAAAGATCGTCTATAGTATATTCGTCAAGCCACTCGTGCAATTCCTCCTCACTAAGGCGCTTAAAATTAGATGCTCCATCTACTTGATCTACGGTAATAATATCCTTTGGTAAAAAATGACTAATTAAATCCGTCGATTGAGTGGCAATAACAACCTGACATTTTTTTGCTGATACGGATTTGATCATTCCTGCTAATTTTGCAATAGCTGTTGGATGTAAACCTAATTCAGGTTCATCTATGATGATAGTCTCCGGTAAATCTGGTTGCATAAACAATACCGTAAGCGCAATAAACCTTAATGTACCATCTGACAGATCTGTCATTCCAAAAACTACATCACTATATCTGTCAGTCCATTGTAATCGAACAAAATCTGATTCATCTGGTCCAAAATAAAAATCTGAAAAATAGGGCGCAATTGATTGGATTGTTTTTACTATTCTGTTATAAACTTTTTTATGTTTTTGATTAATTTTAAAAAGAAAAGCGGCTAAATTAGAACCTTCACTATACAAAAAATAGCTATCATTTTGAATATGGCTTGAACTAGAAAAAGGGGAATTTTTACTTGTATCGTGAAAATGGTATTTTCTAAAACTATTTAAATATTTTCCTATATAATCGGCTCTAAAGATAGTTACTTCTTTTAATCTAGATTCTCTTGAAGATTTACTAATGTCTATTCCATTATCTTTATCGAAAATCAAACGTTCCTCTGTAAATACAAAAGTATCAGTACCTGAAACTACAGTACAAGCATATTCGTTTAATCTGTTCTCGAAACTAATTTTGAAGCGTATTGTATCTGTATGTTTTTTTCCTTTGTGCAAAATTTTATTAGCTCCTCCAGATAAAGCAATGTAATCATTAAGCTTCTTATTGCATAGTCTATTTAGAAAATCAAAAAAGGAAATAAAATTACTTTTCCCACTCCCATTAGCACCTATTAATATATTGATAGGCCCTAAGGCTACTTTTTGAGATTTTATTGACTTATATCCAGTAACCTCTAAATAATCCATCTTAAATATTTTTTTTTACCTTTTAGCTTCTCATCAAACTCGAAGAATTCGAGCAGTTAAAGCAAAATACTATTTTTTCATACCTAATCAAATGAAATAGTCCATTTTCTACTTATCGAAAAAAACTTAAATGTTTATTTTATGCGTAAGAGAAATAGGAAATAGTCATTAAAGCTATTACTTTTGATTCGAGCCAATAGGCTTTAATCAAATAAATCGAAATGTATTAGAATCGGGTAAAAGCAGTTAATACATTTTAAGAAATTTTCTTTATAAAAGCACATGGGATTTAAGTCAACGATCATAAAACCAGTTGCCAAGCACATTGCAAAAGGAATTAAGCGTTGGTCTGCTAATGCGGTAACTGCACAAGACCAGGTATTTAAAACGCTACTAAAAGGAGGTGCACAAACTCAATTTGGGAAAGATCACCATTTTGAAAAAATCGATTCCTACCAAACATTCAAAGAGAATGTACCTTTAAGAGATTATGAAGGCTTTCGGTCTTACATAGATCAGATTAAAGAAGGTCAATCGGATATTCTTTGGAAAGGAAAACCAAAGTATTTTGCTAAAACTTCTGGTACGACTTCTGGCGTAAAATATATTCCTTTAACGAAGGACAGTATGCCTAATCATTTCGGCACCGCTAGAAATGCCTTATTCAATTATTATGCGCAGACAGGTAAGGGGAAATGGCTAGATGGCAAGATGATTTTCTTATCTGGGAGTCCTGAACTAGAAGATACCAATGGGATTCCTACGGGCCGATTATCAGGCATTGTGAATCATGAAGTACCCAGTTGGTTAAGGACTAATCAATTGCCTAGCTATACTACCAATTGTATAGAAGAATGGGAGGAGAAATTGGACCGAATCGTAGAAGAAACTTATAATCAGGATATGCGCTTGATTAGTGGAATTCCACCTTGGGTACAGATGTACTATGAGCGTTTATTAGAAAAAACAGGCAAACAATATATTAAAGATATTTTTCCAAATTTTTCTGTTTTTGTATATGGAGGCGTCAATTTCGAGCCCTATCGCGCAAGTCTAGAAGCATTGGTAGGTAAGCGAATAGATACGATAGAAACCTATCCTGCATCTGAAGGTTTTTTGGCTTTTCAAGATGATCCTACTCAAAAAGGACTACTCTTGAATGTAGCTTCTGGTATCTTTTTTGAATTTGTTCCTGCTGGAGAAATTTTCAAGGAGCAGCCTACTCGTTTGTCTTTGAAGGATGTAGAACTAGGTGTCAACTATGCCATCATTATTAATAACAATGCTGGCTTATGGGGCTACAATATTGGGGACACGATTCAGTTTGTTTCCAAAGATCCTTATCGCATTATTGTCTCTGGACGAATCAAGCATTTTATCTCTGCTTTTGGAGAGCATGTCATTGGGAAAGAAGTCGAATCTGCTTTGTTAGCGGCAGCTAACAAACAAGGAGTAAAGGTTGTGGAGTTTACTGTTGCGCCCAATATTACGCCTCTAGAAGGTGGCTTACCTTATCATGAATGGTTTATTGAATTTGAGGAAACGCCTACTGCATTAGATCAATTTGCAGCTGCTATTGATCAAGAGATGGTGCAGCAAAATATTTACTATGAGGATTTGATTGTTGGCGGTATTTTGAGGACTTTGAAAATCACGCCTGTTCGGAAAGATTCTTTTCGGGATTATATGAAATCTCAAGGGAAGTTGGGTGGGCAGAATAAGGTGCCTCGTTTGTCTAATGATCGGAAGATTGCTGGGGTCCTGTCGGATCTCCAGTAGCACTATGACTACGTCATAGTGCTACTGGAGATCCTCCACCCACGACTGCGTCATGGGTTACAAGATGTCGTCCCGTTGGGACTGTTCGTGTGTTGTTGTCTTCCACGACTGCGTCATGGGTTACAGGGTGTTGTCCCGTTGGGACTTTGGTTTACTATTTTTGTAAATGCATGTATAGGAAGCCTGTCATTGCTTTGTAGAATTCGAACTTGTTCTCTTCATTTTGGAAGCCGTGACCTTCGTCGTATTTGACCATGTAAGGGACTTCTATTCCTCTGGCTCTTAAAGACTTTACGATTTGATCCGCTTCATCTATATTGACTCTTGGGTCATTTGCCCCTTGAACGACGAATAATGGGACTTTAATTTTATCTGTGTGCAAAGCTGGAGAATTAGCAGTCATTCGCTCTTTATCTTTTTCAGGATGCCCGACCATTTCTTGTAGCATATCTAAATACGGTTTCCAGTATGGGGGGATCGTTTGCATGAAAGTAAATAAATTAGAGACCCCAACATAATCGACCGCACAAGCGTATAAATTTGGCGTAAAAGTAATCCCTGCTAAGGTAGCGTAACCACCATAACTTCCACCATATATTGCTAATTTCACAGGATCTGCTAATTCTTTTTCCATCACTAACCAATCCACTGCATCTGTAATGTCATTTTGCATACTTTGTCCCCATTCGCCAAAACTACTTTCCCAGAATTGTCGCCCGTAGCCTGTACTACCTCTAAAATTCACCTGTAATACCGCGTATCCTCTATTCGCAAATAATTGCACTTCTGGATGATACCCCCAGTCATCTCTATGCCAGGGTCCACCATGCGGCAATACGATTGTTGGTAATGGAAGCTTGCTAATCTTATTCGGTAAAGTTAAATATCCATGAATGGTTACGCCATCTCTAGCAGTATACTTGATAGGCTTCATACCTGCCATGTCTGCTTCTTTTAACCAAGGACTTACTTCTACTATTTTTTTAAGCTTCTTTTTCTTTTGGTCATAAAAATAATAAGCGCCCAAAGAGCGATCACTATAAGTCCGAACCATATATTTTGATTCATCTTTACTACTACTAGTAATGACTATTTCATATCCTGGCAATTCGGACTCTAATTGCTTTTGTAAAGCTGCTCTTTTTTTATCAAAAAACTGAAATTGACGTTTCCATGTAGTATAGACAGCCGCAGTAATAACCTTTCTCTTTTTCGAATAAATTAATTGAGAAACGTCTACTTCTGAATGTTCAAATAAAGGTCGACCCACTTCTTTTTTAGTCTTCAAATCGTATTTTACAATAACCGATTTATCTCTCCCTACATTGGAGCTTGCGTAGATGACAGCCCCATTATCAAAGTCGAAAAACAAAGGTTGAAAGCTAACTTTAAAATTAGTGGTAAATACTTCTTTAAATTTTTTCTTTTCTTTTGCTCTGTATAGTACCCTTTGATTTACGCCATCCACCATTTGAATAGCTAGACGTAGTTTACCATTATGATCCGTTATCCATTGCGTAATCGGTTCAGCAGGGTTGGGGTTTTCTGCTAGTTGTTTATATTTGCCCGTTTTGATATTGATCCGATAAGGTTCAAATAACATTGGACTGTTCTTGTTCATTCCAATGATTAATTCATCCTTATAGTCTGGTAAGGAGTCAATTATTTCTATGCGAATCTTATCAAAAGGCGTTAAGTCTTTGGCTTTTTTTCCGTTTCTATTTACTGCGAATAGTTTGAAGTTTTCATCGCCGCCACTATCTTTTATATAAACAAGTCGTTTTTTGTTTGCCCAAAAATAGCCTCCTACATTTCGATCTTTTTCAAAGGTAATTTGAGTTACTTTTTTGCCACCAATCTTTTGAACAAAAATGTTCATCCTCTTTTTATAAGGTGCTAAAAAGGAGAAGTATTTTCCATCAGGAGACAATTGATAACCTGTCTTTTTCGGATTTTTGAAAAAGTCTTCTACAGAATATTTATAGGTTCCTTTATCTGCTTTGATTAGTGCTTTTAATTCTTTAGCGGAGCTTGGAAGACTCGTGTCTCCTGGTAGTTGTTGTTTGGTATTCTTTTTTGCCATGTGGTGTTTATTTTAATTTTATCCTTTGTGCATTAAGTAACTCAGAAAAAAGATTGTTTTTTTTATAATCTTTAATAAGGCAAAGCCTTATGGATAGTCGGCACAAGGCAGAGCCTTTGCGCCAGCAAAAA
>JALZWC010000355.1 GCA_023300255.1 Saprospiraceae bacterium
CAGAGAATAGAGAGTAGAGAGTAGAGACAGATTTCGTTTACAAACAACGAAATTTGGTCATTTTTTAAGCGAAATTTATCTCTATTATCTGCTCTTTTCTTATGTATAGTAGTATGTTAAAAAGATACACTACTGGACATTTTGTTCACGGTAGAGTTCGTAAAGGCTCAATAAACATAGAATTTCTCTGCGTGCTCTGTGAACTCTACGTGCAAAAAATGCCTTATTTTAAAAATGTCCAGTAGTGTATTAAGAAGATTTGTCCTAACATCAGAAACAATACCAAATTTTGAGTTTAATAGTTAATAAACCACAACAGTTACAAGGTGCGATTGAAGATAAAGAAGTTTTCTCTCGTCTAATAATGAATAATATTCCTCAAATAATTTTTTGGGTGAATGAGCAATTTGAAGTTCAAGGTGCCAACAGACATTTTCTCAATACATACAATATTCGAAAAGAAGCAGAAATAATCGGTCAAAAAGTTCATATTTTTACGATAGACATTAATGAAAAAGACGATACCATTCAGAAAATTAGAGAAGTACTCCAATCAAAAAAACCAATCTACAATCATCATCAGCATTTTGAAGTAAATACAGATAAAAAGACATTACAGCTTTGGGTTAGACAAAATTACATTCCTTTACTAAATACCAATAAAGAAATTATTGGTGTTTTGATCACGACTATAGATATCTCTAAAGAGAAAATTGACGAAGCACAAATGAAAATTTATAACCGACAATTAGTTCGGTCTAATAAGGAACTAGAGCAATTTGCTTACATTGCCTCTCATGACTTGAGATCTCCGCTTACCACAGTCATCAGTTTTATTGATTTATTAAAAAAAAGTACTGTTGCTAAACTAGATAAAACAGAGCTACAATTAATGGACTTCATCACGAAAGGCGCTAGGGATATGGAACATTTAGTAAATGCGATATTAGAGTTTTCAAAAATTAATGACGGAGATATCAAGCTACAAGTTTTCTCAATTTCTAAATTATTAGAAACAATTCAACTAGAAATGGAGACTATTCTAAAAGATAAAAATGCCACCCTCTATATTAATCAAATACCGAATACTATAGTAGGTGATCAATCACAAATAAAACAATTATTAGAAAACTTGATCAGTAATGGTATCAAATTTTCAAAAAAAGGAATTGACCCAGTTGTTCATATTTCCTGTATAGAAGATACATATTATTGGAGATTTCAACTAGAAGATAATGGGATAGGTATTGAAAAAGAATATAATAGTAAAATTTTTAAACTTTTCCAACAACTTCACAATACATCTGAGTACGAAGGAACAGGTATAGGATTACCTCTATGTAAAAAGATAGTAGAATTACACGAAGGAGAAATTTGGGTGGAAAGTGAATTTGGGAAAGGTAGCACTTTTAGCTTTACCATTAAAAAATTATCCTCTGTAACTAAACAGGAGAAAATGTTAGAGAACTTATTCTAATGAACTTTCCTATTCCAAAAACACCAATTCCCCCCCAATCTCTATCAACTTCTCTTTAGCATTCTCCATAGCATCTGTAATAGAATCAGATCGCTCTATGATTGTATAAATTCTTTGAATACCCAGTTTTTTGGCAATTGAAAACTCAGCAACGCCACAAACTACAATAACTGGTTTGTTATACTTTTGAGCTAATTGGCAAACGCCACTAACTACCTTTCCTTGTAATGTTTGATGATCTATTTTCCCTTCTCCTGTTATAATCAAATCACAATTCTTTAAAGTATCTTCTACCTGCGTAAGCGCTAAAAATGTTTGAATACCAGAAACCAAGGTAGCCCCTAAAAAAGCAATTGCGCCTCCCCCTACTCCACCTGCCGCTCCTGCTCCATGCACTTGTGCAATAGCTGGATAATTTTGAGTCATCAATTTATTTGCTAAATTTTCTAATCCTTTGTCCAATAAAATAATGTCTTCTACTGTGGCTCCTTTCTGCCCAGCATATACATAAGCAGCCCCATTTTCACCAAAGAAAGGATTATTAACATCGCAGATTACCTGCACTGTTACTTTTGATAAATCGTGCAATACTTTAGAATGCTCTATCCGTTCAATCAATATCAAATTCTTTCCGATTGGTGCTAATATTTCTCCATCAGCATTATAAAACCGATACCCTAAAGCATGGGCGATACCAATACCTCCATCATTCGTTGCACTTCCACCAATGAATAAATAAATTTCCGTTGCACCTCTTCCGATTGCATCGGTAATTAACTGTCCTGTACCATAAGAAGAGGTCACCATACAATTGCGCTCGGATTCCTTAAGTAATACCAATCCTGATGCCTTAGACATTTCTATATAGGCTGTTGTGCCAGTCATACTATAGCTTGCTTGTATGGAGCGCCTTAACGGGTCATTGACTTCAACCGTAATTTTCTTTAAGTCCAAATAATATTGTAATATCTCTAAAGAACCATCTCCTCCATCCGCTAGTGGTTTCTCAAAAATCTCTACAGAGGAATCAATACTTTCTATCCCTATTCGCAATGCCTCACAAACTTCCCTTGCACTTAAAGAGCCTTTAAATTTATCTGGCGCTATTAGGATTTTCATTTTATTCTAATTTTTTCTTAGCTTTAACATATAAAACCATACAGGTTTTAGAAAAGAGAAGCGAGAGCAGAGAATAGAGATGTATTTCGTTTAAAAAACAACGAAAGCTCGTCTATTTTGAACGAAATACATCTCTGTCCACACTTCTCTACTCTCTATCCTATTTTTGTATGGTTTCAAAGCTTTAACATGTAATTTCTTGGAATAAAACCACTTTATGAAAAACACCATCGCTCTTATATTAGTCGTTTTCTACTTACCACTATCTATACTCCTTCTAGCTTGTCAACCAGCAGAAAACACTCCAACTATAGAACATTACGTTTCTGACAATACAAAAAAAATGAACCTCCCATTTTCTGATGCAGTCATCGTCGATAACATGATTTACCTCTCTGGGCAATTAGGTAATATTCCGGGTTCTTTTAAATTAGTAGAGGGTGGCATTAGAGCCGAATCGAAACAAACAATGGAGAATATTAAATCCGTATTAGCAGCTAATGGTGCTTCTATGAAGGACATTATTAAATGCCAAGTATTCATAGAAGACATCAATGAATGGCCTGTTTTTAATGAAGAATACGTGAAATTCTTTCCTGGTAAAAAACCTGCTAGAAGTGCTTTAGGGGCGAATGGTTTGGCTTTAGGGGCCAAGGTAGAGGTAGAGTGTATGGCTTATAAAATTAAGTGATTTTGTTACTGAAGTTATTTAAAAGTGAATTGATATTTTTTTAGAAAGTACGCATAGTAAAAGGAATAGTTCAATAATAAATTTTACTCGTCGGATGACTAGCGTCGTCCGATGAGAAAATCTTAAAATACCAAAGTAGAATTAAGGAGTAGGAAATAAATAACCTACTCCTTACTAAAGACCTCCGTGTTCATTTTTTTAAATTACCTTATGCAGTCGAACCACCATCTACAGGCAGCGCCACCCCATTTAAATAACTAGCATCTTCACTGCAAAGCCAGCAAATAGTTCGAGCTACTTCTTCTGGATGACCAAATCTTTTCATCGGGACAGATTGTCGCATCATTTCTTTTAAGTCTGTATTATCAGCGAGATAACTATCGCCCATAGGTGTTTCAATTACGGTGGGACAAATAGCATTTACTCGAATCCCAAATTTTCCGTATTCCACCGCTGCTGTTTTTGTCATACCGACTACCGCATGCTTGCTTGCTGCATAGGCCCCCATTCTAGAGGCAGCGCCAATACCTGCTGCGGAAGCCGTATTGATAATGGTTCCTTTTCGCTGTACCTTCATTACTTTCAAAGCTGCTCGCATACAATAAAAGACGCCTGTTTGATTAACGGCAATTGTTTTATGCCAATGCTCATCTGTGATTTGATCAAAGAAAAATAAACCTTGTCCTATTCCTGCATTATTAATCATATGATCTAATTGTCCATACTGCTCGATACACGTGGCTACTAATGCTTCCACCTCTTGGGCATTGCTTACATCTGTTTTAACAAATATTGCTTGACCTCCTAGTGCCATTATTTCTTCTTTGGTCGCCTGTCCTGCTACTTCATTAATATCGGAGACGACTACTTTGGCTCCTCTTTTAGCAAATTCTAAAGCTGTTGCTTTTCCTATTCCTGAGCTTGCTCCTGTGATGATTACTGATTGCGTGGTGAAATGCATGACTTTGATTTATTTGATTTTTCTGATTGCCTTGATTTGCTGTGTTAGATGCTGTACTGTGATTTACTTGATTTTTCTGATTAGCTTGATTACTGTGTTAGATGCTGTACTGTGATTTACTTGATTTTTCTGATTA
>JALZWC010000356.1 GCA_023300255.1 Saprospiraceae bacterium
ACCATATACTGTCTGTGCTTCTACTAAAGCATAGTCAATATTTGCTCTGAAAGTATGTAATGGAGTACGTCCATCCTTATATTCCTCAGAACGAGCCATTTCCGCACCATTCAATCTTCCAGAGATTCTAATTTTGATGCCTTCTGCACCAGCTCTCATAGTTGATTGGATAGACATCTTAATCGCTCTTCTATAGTTGATCCGAGATTCAATTTGCTTAGCAACTGTTTCTCCAACGATATAAGCGTCCAATTCTGGCTTTCTGATTTCAACGATATTGATTTGAGTATCTTTACCAGTTAATTTCTTAAGCTCTTCTCTTACTCTATCTACCTCTTGTCCACCTTTTCCAATGATAATTCCAGGACGAGCAGTATGAATAGTAACGGTTATTCTCTTAAGCGTTCTTTCAATAAAAATTCGGCTAATGCCTCCTTTATGAATTCTAGCTCTTAAGTAGTTTCTAATTTTTTCGTCTTCTACTACCTTATCTCCAAAGTTCTTACCACCAAACCAGCTAGATTCCCAGCCTCTGATGATTCCTAAACGATTACCTATTGGATTTGTCTTCTGACCCATAAAAAAGGTATATTTAATTATTTAGATTTTTCTGTAATCTGGTTTATCCAGAGTTAAAGAAAAAAGTTCAATTAATGTCAATTGGTTATTCTCCTTCTACTTCTACAAGCGCTTCATCCGCAGGTAAAGCAATTTTATTTTCAACAACCAATGTTACGTGGTTGGTACGCTTTCTAATTCTGTGTGCTCTACCGTGTGGAGCTGGACGGAATCGCTTAAGCATAGTTCCTTCGTCTACAAATGCAGTCTTTACTACTAAACTGTAGTCATCTGCATTTTCTACATTACCTAACTTGTTTTCCCAGTTAGCAATAGCCGACAGAAGTAACTTCTCTAACCATACGCCACCTTCTCTCTTCGTATACCGTAAAATATTTAAGGCAGTCTCCACGTCTTTTCCTCTTATATTATTCACTACCATTCTCATCTTTCTGGCAGACATTGGGCAATTCTTTAACTTAGCAACTGCTTCCATATTATTAATCTTTTATAATGTTAGTTAGTAAAGCTTTATAATTCGGTAAACCGAAACTAAGCTTAAAACGCTAGTTATAAATTCCCTAGCAAATATATTATCGCTTACCACCGTGCCCCTTGAAGCTACGTGTTGGTGAAAATTCTCCTAATTTATGCCCTACCATATTTTCTGTAACAAAAACTGGTACGAATGTTTTTCCGTTATGTACAGCGATTGTTGAACCGACCATTCCTGGAATAATCATAGAAGCTCTTGACCATGTCTTTATAACAGACTTTTTCTTAGACTCTTGTGCCTTTGTAACTTTAGTCAAAAGCTTATGAAATACGTATGGACCTTTCTTTAGTGATCTTGGCATTGCTATTAATTTTAAAAGTCAAATTCAAATTCAATATTTGAACATGAGTATTTATTTCTTTCTTCGTGTTATAATTAACTGAGAAGATTTCTTGTTGACATTTCTAGTTTTCTGACCTTTCGCCATTACACCAGTTCTTGATCTTGGATGACCACCTGATGCTCTACCTTCACCACCACCCATCGGGTGATCGACTGGATTCATCGCTACCCCTCTTACTCTTGGTCTTCTGCCTAACCATCTCTTTCTACCTGCTTTACCTAAAACCTGTAAACTATGATCTGGATTAGAAGTTGTACCAACTACAGCTTTACAAGTCAACAAGATTCTTCTAACTTCGCTAGATGGCATCTTGATCACTGCGTATTTTCCTTCTCTACTCATTAAAGTAGCATAAGTACCTGCACTTCTAGCAATTGCAGCTCCTTGTCCAGGTCGCATTTCAATAGCATGAATTGATGCACCTAAAGGAATATCAGCTAAGAATAAGGCATTTCCAACAGCTGGAATTGCTCCT
Source organism: Saprospiraceae bacterium (assembly GCA_023300255.1). Classification (GTDB taxonomy): domain Bacteria; phylum Bacteroidota; class Bacteroidia; order Chitinophagales; family Saprospiraceae; genus JAFMDF01. The sequence continues at coordinate 1,933 of JALZWC010000356.1, forward strand.
TTACCTGACATAATTGTATCTCCTACTGTTAAGCCATTTGGCGCAACGATATATCGCTTTTCATTGTCACTGTATTCTAACAATGCGATATAAGCTGTTCTGTTTGGATCATACTCAATGGTCTTTACAGTAGCTGGCATACCATCTTTGTTTCTTTTGAAATCAATGATTCTATACTTTCGCTTGTGCCCTCCACCTCTGTTACGCATAGTCATTTTACCAGAGTGGTTACGACCACCTGTTCTTTTCAAACCTACTGTTAGGCTCTTCTCTGGCTTATCCGTAGTTATTTCTGAGTAAGAGTTTCCAACTCTAAATCTAGTCCCCGGAGTAATTGGTCTATACTTTTTTACTGGCATTTTGCTATATTTTATATCAGTAGCAGTTGCTACAAATAATAAATTTCAATAATAGAGAGTCTTTAGTGCTAGTCTATTAAGAGACTAGTCTTTAAGACTTACTTATACTTCGCCGTATAAGTCAATTTCTTCACCGTAAGTCACTCTGACGATTGCTTTTTTGTAAGCAGACTTGGTGCCTTTTTGCATACCACTTTTTGTATTTCTAACTTTTTTCTTAGAAGGAACAATAATAGTATTCACAGAATCAATTGATACGTTATACAACTTCTCAATTGCTCGCTTTATCTCAATCTTATTAGCCTTTCTATCTACCATAAAAGTATACTGGTTTGCAGCTTCTGTCTGCGCACTTGACTTTTCAGTAATAATAGGCTTAATTAATATTCTTTTTGCCATCTTTTTATATTATAGCTGTATGGAGCAATAACTCCATACAAAAACATAAGAAATAAATACGGTTGCTTATGATAAAGCAGAAACGATTTTGGAAATAGCTCCTTCTGTTAAAAGAAGTGTTCCAGCATTCATTACTTGGTATGTATTCAAATCAGCAGCTGTTACAACGTTCGCTCTAGGAACATTTCTGCTTGATAAGTTTAATACGTTATCATGTTCGCCTACTACTAAAAGAGACTTAGCACCAGTACATTCTAAGTTCTTTAGAATGTTTGCATACTCTTTTGTCTTAGGTGCTTCAAAAGTAAAATCTTCTACCACCTTTAATTGGCCGTTGCTGATTTTATTAGATAAAGCAGATATTCTAGCTAAACGCTTTACTTTCTTGTTTAGCTTGATGTTATATGTTCTTGGTCGTGGACCGAACATTCTACCACCACCTCTAAATACACCAGACTTTATACTACCAGCTCTCGCTGTACCTGTTCCTTTCTGCTTCTTCAACTTTCTTGTAGAACCAGTAATTTCACCTTTCTCTTTTGCTTTGTGTGTACCTTGTCGTTGCGCAGCTAAATATTGCTTAACAGCCAAGTATACTACATGCTCATTTGGTTCTACACCAAAGATTTCATCTGGCAAATCTGCTGATCTACCTGTTGATGAACCGTTTATACCTAATATATCTAATTTCATTGTCTGAAATTTTATAGCGTTAATCTGTCTTCTAGTTAGAAGGAGATAAACTATTACTTTTCTAAAATTACGAAAGAACCTTTGTGTCCAGGAATCGCTCCTTTCACTAATACTAAATTCTTATCAGCAAAGATCTTTACGATTTCTAAATTCTTAACCATCACTCTTTCTCCACCCATACGACCTGCCATTCTCATACCTTTGAATACTTTCGCAGGATAAGATGCAGCACCGATAGATCCCGGAGCACGCTGTCTGTTATGTTGACCGTGTGTCGCATCATTTACCCCTTTAAAGTTGTAACGCTTAACAACACCCTGAAAACCTTTACCTTTTGATGTGCCTACTGCATGTACTTTATCTCCTTCTACAAATACTTCGTCTATAGTAACTACATCTCCTAGACTTTTTTCTATTTCAAAGTCTCGAAATTCTACTACTTTTCGCTTTGGACCAGTTGATGCTTTATCAAAATGTCCTGCAAGTGAATTCGTCGTGTTTTTAGCTTTCTTATCGCCAAAACCTAATTGTAAAGAGTAGTAGCCGTCAGAGTCTTCTGTTTTCTTCTGTGTTACCACACAAGGTCCAGCTTCTACAACGGTACATGCAAGGTTTCGACCATCTTCTGTAAAGATGCTAGTCATACCGACTTTCTTACCGATGATTCCGTTCACTTTATTTAGTTTTTAATATTTCTAGGAATAGTCTGCTCTAGGTAAATTGATGCATAGTACTTCTCTAATATTTATCGCACGATAAATATTTCCTTCACAGATTTAGCGCTATCACATTGATAGATAATTTCTGTATGAACCAAACTTAAGTATCAATTTATGGTCAGAGTAGAACAGACGTTTCTTTGGGATTTTGAAGTGACACAGGCTAGAAAGCTATTTGCAAATAACTTATTTCCTATACCAGAACACCCTATATCAGTTCTGTAACGTAATGAAAATCAATTAATTATTCTACTGATTTTCTGGTTTCAGCAACGTGCTAATTCCTTACGATAGTTTAACTTGTATATCAACGCCACTCGGCAACTCCAGCTTTGACAATGCATCGACTGTCTTTTGTGTTGGAGTGAAAATTTCTATTAAGCGTTTGTGAGTCCGCAACTGAAACTGCTCTCGAGATTTCTTATTCACGTGTGGAGAACGTAAAACGGTGAAAATCTTCTTATCAGTTGGTAGCGGAATCGGACCAGTTACAACAGCGCCGCTGTTACGTACTGTTTTCACAATCTTCTCTGTAGATTTGTCTACTAAATTGTGGTCGTAAGAGCGTAGTCGGATTCTAATCTTTTGATTCATAACCTATTTGAAAATTCAAATTCAAAAATCAAGTTCAGGTCGAAAACCAGACAGGTTTTAAACCTGAACTTGTTATTTATTATTGGGTTGCCTATTAACTCCAAAGAGTCAATTGCCTACCTTATTTTTATGCTTGTACTAAACCTTTAGCTTTAGCAATTACTTCTTCTGCAATATTTCTCGGTGCAGGTGCATAGTGAGAAAATTCCATTGAAGAAGATGCTCTACCAGAAGTAATCGTACGTAAGTGTGTTACATAACCGAACATTTCAGATAAAGGAACATCTGCTTTTACAATAACTGCAGCTGCCTTAGCATCTTGTCCTTTCAACAAGCCTCTTCTTCTGTTCAAATCACCAATAACACCACCTGTATATTCTTCAGGAGTTGTTACCTCCAATTTCATGATTGGCTCCAATAAAACTGGCTTTGTCTTAGACGCTGCCACTTTGAAACCTTCTTTTGCACAAAGTTCAAAGGCAATTGGCTTGGAATCGACTGCGTGCATAGATCCATCATAGACCTTAACTCTCATACTGTCCATACCGAAACCTGCTAAAACTCCATTATCCATCATAGCCATGAAACCATCTTTGATTGGCTTGACATAATTCTTGTCAATCCGACCACCAACGATTTTCCACTCAAATTGTAACCGTTCCTTACCATTTATGAAGTCTTCGCTTTCTAAGAATTCTTGATCCGCTGGACCTAATTCGAATTCCATATCTGCGAATAAACCAGAACCACCTGACTGCTTCTTTAAACGCTCTCTATGAGAAACTGCAACAGTTAATGCTTCTTTATAGTTTACTTGAGGTGCACCTTGATTTACTTCTACTCCAAATTCTCTTTTCATACGATCAACAATGATTTCTAGGTGTAATTCACCCATACCACTGATAATTGTTTGATTTGTTTCTTCGTCGTATTTAGCTGTAAATGTAGGATCTTCTTCAGATAATTTCGCTAAAGCCATACCCATCTTCTCTACATCCTTCTGTGTCTTAGGCTCTACTGCTAATCCAATTACTGGATCAGGGAAGGTCATACTCTCTAGAACAATCTGATGATCTAAAGCAGACATTGTATCTCCTGTCTTAATATCTTTAAACCCTACCGCAGCAGCAATATCACCCGCTTCTACTTTATCAATCGGATTCTGCTTATTAGAGTGCATTTGATATATTCTAGAAATACGCTCTTTCTTACCTGAACGTGTATTCATGATATAAGAACCTGCTTCTAATGTGCCAGAGTATACTCTAAAGAATGCTAAACGACCAACAAAAGGATCCGTAGCAATTTTAAATGCTAAAGCTGCAAATGGCTCATCTGCATTAGGCTGTCTAGTTACTGGCTCATCCGTTTTAGGATCAATTCCTTCAACCGCTTCAATATCTAATGGAGATGGCATAAATGCACATGCTGCATCTAATACTGCTTGTACTCCTTTATTTTTGAATGCAGTACCACACATCATAGGAATGATACTCATATCAATTACAGCCGCTCTAATCGCTGCTCTAATTTCCTCTGGAGAGATCGTATCTGGATCATCGAAGAATTTCTCCATCAATGATTCATCATATTCTGCAACTGCTTCTAACAGCTTCTCTCTGTATTCGTTAACTGTATCCTGTAAATCTTCTGGAATTGGAATTTCTTCGTACGTCATTCCTCTATCCGCTTCATTCCAAATGATCGCTTTGTTAGTGATCAAATCAACTACTCCTCTGAATGTTTCCTCTGCACCGATTGGTACTTGTAAAGGAACTGGGTTAGCACCCAACATTTCTCTCACCTGCTTACACACTTCAAAGAAATCTGCTCCTGAACGGTCCATCTTATTAACGAAACCAATTCTTGGAACTTTATATTTATTTCCTTGTCTCCAAACTGTCTCAGATTGTGGCTCTACACCAGATACTGCACAGAATAAAGCAACCATACCATCTAATACTCTCAAAGAACGCTCTACCTCAACGGTAAAATCCACGTGACCAGGAGTATCAATAATATTAATTGGGTATTCTTGTCCTTCCCAAGTCCAGCTAGTCTTTGTAGCTGCTGAAGTAATTGTAATACCTCTCTCTTGCTCCTGCTCCATCCAATCCATTGTAGCAGCACCATCGTGTACTTCTCCAATTTTATGACTGACACCAGTATAATATAGAATACGCTCTGTCGTAGTCGTTTTACCCGCATCAATATGGGCAGCAATCCCAATGTTTCGAGTATATTTTAAATCTATTGCCATAACTTTCCTTAACGGTGATTAAATGGTTAAATAATAACCCTGTTATTAAGATGGAAATCGTTTTTTGGATAAAAATCTAAGAACGAGGGTTGTGGATATTAAATAAATCCATAATCCATAACCCAAAAACTATACCTATACTCGGAAATGGGCAAATGCTCTATTAGATTCCGCCATTTTATGCGTATCTTCTTTTCTTTTTACAGCAGCTCCTTCTCCTTTACTGGCTGCTAGCAATTCTGCTGCTAACTTTTCTGCCATTCCTTTTCCACTTCTTTTACGAGCGAAAGAAATCAACCATTTAATACCGATTGATAATCTTCTCTTTGCACGTACTTCAATTGGAATCTGGAAGGTAGCACCACCAATTCTCTTACTTCTTACTTCTACCTGAGGCATTGCAGTATTTAAGGCTTTCTTAAAAATTGCATGCTCATCACCATTATTTGATCTTTCTTTTATCAAATCCATTGCATCGTAAAATACTTTGAATGCATTTGATTTCTTACCGCTCAACATCATATTATTGACAAACTGTGTTACCAATTCATCTTTATATCTTGGATCTGGAGCTATTACTCTAATTTTTGGCTTTCTTTTTCTCATTTCCTATATGGAATTAAATGATTATAGAAAAATTAATTTACTAGCAATGAATGCTTATTTCTTCTTCTTCGGTGCTTTCGTACCGTATTTAGATCTACTTTGAGTTCTATCTGCCACACCCGCTGTATCTAATGCTCCTCTGACAATTGTATATCGTACACCAGGTAAATCCTTTACTCTACCTCCTCTAATTAAAACAATAGAGTGTTCCTGAAGATTATGACCTTCCCCTGGGATATAGCAAATTACCTCTTGCCCATTTGTCAAACGAACCTTAGCAACTTTTCTAAGCGCTGAGTTTGGCTTCTTAGGTGTTGTTGTATACACACGAGTACACACACCCCTTTTCTGTGGACAAGAATCCAACGCTCGAGACTTACTAGTCTCAACGATCTTCTTCCGTCCTTTTCGCACTAACTGATTGATAGTAGGCATCTTCGTTAAAATTGTATATATTTAGAAATGAATCACCGAGGTATGGATAAGAAAGGCAGAAATACATGCACCCTTTATTCAAGGTAGAATAGAAAGGTGAAAGATTTTGCTTTTCCTTCTTATAATAAGAAGGCTTCATTAAACACTTTCGACTGATTGTCTTTCCTAATAAACGGGTAGAACCCTTGATTTTACTAGGTTGTTGTTGATTTGAAAAAATATTGAAGAAACAAATGTTTTTCAAATCGAATGCAAAGATAGTACTATTTCTCTGTTATACAAATAGTAAAATAAATTTTTATATTTTTTTTTAGGTTCGTCGAGTTTTAGTACGCTAAAGACTAACACAATTTGACGGTTTCTCCGTTACTTTAAACTTTATTAATTTTCGTCATGCAAAACACAAAAGTAGCCGTCATCCAAGCCGCCCCTATCCTATTCGACGTAAATAGGACTATTGATAAGATAGAACAATTGACTAAGGAAGCAGCACAAGCAGAAGCTAAACTAGTCTTATTTCCAGAAACCTTCATTTCTGTTTACCCAAGAGGGTTAAGCTTTGGTACCGTAGTAGGTAGTCGTTCTAAAGACGGGAGAGCTACTTGGCAAAAGTATTGGGAAAGTGCGATTGCCATCCCTAGTGAGGCCGCGGATCGCTTAGCACAAATTGCTAAGACCTATCAAGTGTACCTGGTGGTCGGAATTACGGAGCAAAGTAAAGTGGGAGGAACACTCTACTGTTCTTTAGTCTACTATGCCCCCGATGGGCAATTGGTAGGAAAACACCGAAAAGTAATGCCCACTGCTGCAGAGCGTATTATATGGGGAGCAGGCAATGGCGATGATCTACAAGTCATTGAAACGCCATTCGGAAAAATAGGTGGTTTGATTTGCTGGGAAAATTATATGCCTATGGCTAGAATGGCTTTATACGAACAAGGAATAGAACTATACCTCGCTCCTACTGCAGATAGCCGAGATGCTTGGGTAGCAAGCATGCAGCATATAGCTTTAGAGGGCCGATGTTATGTATTAAGTTGTAATCAGTATGTCACTAAAGATTTATATCCAACTGATTTACCTGGTATTAAAGATTTGGAGAATCAGCCAGAAACAATGTGTCGTGGTGGTAGTATGATTGTTGATCCTTTGGGAAAAATTATCGCAGGACCGCTTTATGATCAAGAAGGAATTCTTTATGCGGAAATAAGTCGGGCAGAAATTGTACGGTCTAAAATGGATTTTGATGTGGTGGGGCATTATCGGTTTAAACGTAATATTTTAACCACATAGATACATAGGTCACATAGAATCTAACACCTATGTGGCCTATGTATCTATGTGGTTAAAAAAAATCTATTATGTACTTTAATTGTAAAGACTTGGACTTACCTACCGATCCACCAAAGTAACATCCCCTTTAAATACCACAATCTCCCCATTAATAAATTCCATTTCCACAAAATAAGCTAATACTTGGGCATTCAAAGGCTGTCCATTATAGGTACCGTCCCAGCTATAATTTGGATCATTCGGTTGAAAATTAGTAGCTTGATAGATAAGGTCTCCCCAACGATTGATGACTTGAAATTTACGAACACTTAATATTTGATCAGTATCCGCATTAATATAAAACAAATCATTTTGCCCATCCCCATTTGGAGAGAAAGCAGTAGGTACAAATACCTTATAATCTTTAAGCACGATTAAATCTACGGAAGCTTTTTTAGTACAACCTCGCTCATCTGTTACGTTTATTTCATAAGTGGTATTTTTTAAAGGTACTACCTCTGTAGATAAGCAATTAGGACAAGCTAGATCTTCAGAAGGCAACCATTCAATATTGTCAATCTGATCTAAAGACTTACTGATCATTGCGGTTAATTCATAGCTATCTCCTAGTGTTAGTCGAACTCTTTTTTCTAATTCTATTTCTAATGCCTCTGGAGCTTCTATTTCATAATCTGCTGACCATTTACATTTGTTGACATCCTGAATAACTAGTCTATGAAATCCAGGTTCTATTTCATCAAAAAATGGATTTTCTCCATAGGAACGTCCATCATCCAAAGAATAAGCATATGGAATACTTCCTCCTCTTACTTCTAAAATATCTATACTTCCAACTTCCCCTTCACAGATCGGTTGCGCTACCTGAATAGCTGCACTCTCTGGTTTCGTTACCGTTAGAATAGATTGCTTTTGTAAGTCGATGGAACAATTATTATTACGAATGGATTGAATGACATATATGCCTTCTTCTTTTGCAGGTAATGAAAAGGAAGGATCTTTAGTCGTCAGATGCGGTTGCATTAGATCATTGATTGTATATACAATGGTCCAAGGCCCAAGGCCTGATAGTTTTAAATCAAAAAATACGGGTTCTTCCAGATCACATACGGTCTTATCCGTTTCTAAGTCAACCATTGGTGCTTCCAATACTTCAATCTGATTGATTGTTGTAATGGTATTATCACAAATATCTGTAGCCGTAATAGTATAAGTAGCGGAGGTATTAGCCAATACTTGTAGAATAGCGGAAGTATCTCCAGTACTCCATTCATATTTTAATTTGCCAACACCTCCAGCAATTTTCGGATTGATATTTATTTCTTGAACGCCACAAATGGAATCGGTCTGACTTGCTGCTGTTAGTGGAATAAAATCGTTTATCGGTAAATCTATACTTAAATCAGCACAAGAGCAAGCAGACTCTAATTCCATTATAAGGTGTTCTGTACCTTCGATCATATTATCGGAGTACAGAACTATTGGTAATAATTTTTGTCGGTCTCCAGGGAGAATAATTACGGAATCAGGAAAGGGGGCATAATCTTCACCTGATATTGCCGTACTTTGATTTGATACATTAAAATGTACCACTAAGGAATCTACTGCTTCTTCATCTGTTCGTTCAAATAAGAAGTAACTTTCCTTGCAGCCTTCATAGGCTTCTCTACTTTCCACATGCGGCAATATACGTTTTACATAGGCCGCACCACCTGCATTGAAACTATTTGCTTTTAAAAATACCGCCGAATCAAATAGCGCATCCGAAGCATCGGCAATAGCTAGTTTGATATGGTAAGTTTGACAAGGCATGACTTCTGCCACTGCCGTTAGTACAGTAGTGAATCCATCAAATTCAATGAGCTCCGTTGCGACACCTGGTTCCTTTGGAAAGTTATCGCATGGCACAAATTGGATTTGCCCTTCTGGTACATTATTTACAAAAAAGTTATCATTTGTTAAATGATTGATATTATTGATCGCAACGAAATCCGTTGTACCTGGTACGAAAGCAATATTCACTGCCTCGTTTTCAAAATTTCCTTTGAGACCAGGACCACTTAAAAAAAAGCCAAATACGTCATTGAATTTAGAACCTACATAATCACAATATTCTTCTGATGCAAAAGAATATTGAAATTGAATTCGATTGGTCGTTGGTGTAAAATCAAATTCTAAAACGGCTACATCTTCTAAGGCAACAGTCTTACTATTTAGTAAAGTCTCTAAATCTTTATCACTCGGATGATAATCACTAAAGTCGGTACTGATACGAGTGGAAATATTGGGTCCGTGTGCATTTTCAATATCTCCCGTTGATAATATTACTCCTCGTTCAATATCGAGCGATTCTTTGCCATCACTAAAACTTCCTATCGCTTTTCTATCTCCGCTGTATTTAATATTTCTAACTTCAAAACAATCGCCTCCAATAAAAACATCTTTAACTAATTGTTCTGACGTATGATTTTCATTTGTTTGTATGCCCGCTCCATTACTTCTACTTACTGCTTTTGGAATGGCCGCTATCCCTATGGACAAAGTACCTATTATCGATTCTTTTCCAGTCTTTTCGAAGTAAAGGAGCGCACAATTACTTTTTGGTTTGAAATGTATTTTCTGATTTGTTTTAAAAGCCTTTTTGTCGGTACCTTCATTCAAGGTTATCGCTATTGCTTGCGTATCATCAATTGCATAAGAAAGACTATATGTTTGATCAATGATCAAATCACATAATTCTAAAGTAGTTTTTCTTTCCTCCAACATCACCTCATATCTATTGCTAGTAGCATCCACCCATATAGTAGGAACAATACCATTTGCTTTTCCCATTGGTAATGCTACCAATAGAAATATAAACAATTTGATACTAATCCATACGGAAAAAGTAGCTGCCTTCTTAAAGATGTTTTGTGGAGGTGCATTTGTATATATACACACAAGCCTAATTTTTGTCTAACTCATTTAAAGAGGAAATATGCGGGGGTGGGAGATTGTGGTTGGCTACTCTTTTGAGTAAGCTACCTTTTGTTTTTCATCAACTATCTCTGTTGATTTTTAGCCTTAACCTTTCTCTTTTGAGATACTAACAGGATTGGTAATATTTGATACGATACAATTAAACGATATACTAATACACTGCCCTGTCGTCAACTAAATCAGAGACTAAGAAGCAGGACTTATTTGTATAGAATTTACATTATAAAGTATTTGAAATACCGTACGTAGTGAAAACTGTAATTAGGATTGGATTAAAAGAAACGCTTTGAAATACACATGTAGGTGGGAGGTGATTTCAATTTATTGAAAGTTTAAATCATCAATAAACATTTGCTATTCCTAGTATGTTCTAAAGGCAATAAATGTTCCAAAATTTAATTTTTATTATATAATTTTTCGTACAATATCTAATGGCTTGACAATAGTAGTGGATGGGTTTACTTTTGATTCTTAAACGACCTCTATAAAAATAAAGTTGTTGGACGTTCTAAAAGTTCGCCCAACAACTTTATAGATCACCTATTCATTAGGATTCTCTTCTTCTTTCTTCTTCTTTTTCATCCCAGGTTGCTCAATCTCATAATCTTCCTCTACCTTTTGGGCAGCCACCATTTTTCGGACATCTTCTAATAATTGCTTGGCATCATAGACCACGCCATCTTTAATAGTATACTTGACACCCCCTACCCTAACGACTTCATTATCTTCCGTTAATTTAATGGCGCCTGTACCGTATAGTACTTTTAAATTTTGTAGTGGGTTTTCTTCTACAATTACAAAGTCTGCTAATTTGCCTATTTCTACACTGCCTATTTCATCTTCCATACCGAGCGCTTCTGCTCCATTTAAGGTAGCGGAACGAATGACTTCTAAAGGATGAAAACCTGCTTCTCGTAGCATTTCTAATTCTCGGATATAGGCAAATCCATATAACTGATAAATAAATCCAGAATCAGAGCCTGCGGTTACCCTGCCTCCTCTATTTTTGTATTCATTAATAAAAGTCATCCACAATTCATAATTCTTTTTCCATGCAACTTCTTCTTCTGTCCCCCAATAATGCCAGTAGGAACCATGTGAAATTTTACTTGGCATATAGAAGCGCCATAGGGAAGGCATGGTATATTCTTCGTGCCACTCTAAGCGACGAGTTCTCTGCAAATCTCTGCTGGCTTCGTATATATTAAAGGTGGGATCTATGGTAAAGTCTAAATCTAGTAACTCCTGCATTACTTTATTCCAATGATCAGAATAAGGTTTGGCAGCTTGTGTCCATAGGCGGCCTGCTTCTTTAAAGCGATGCTGTTCGTTTTGGTAGTTATAGTCTAATGGATAATGCTGCACTGTTCGATCTTCAAATAAGGCTTCTGGTAAACCATACCAGTGCTCCATCGTAGATAAGCCTGCTCTAGCAGAATTAAGAACATTCCATCGCCCTACATCCATCTGTGCATGATGACAAGCAGAACGTAAGCCTAGTTTTTTATTTTCGTCTAAAGCAGCAGTCATTATTTTTGGTGGTGCGCCAAAAAACTTAATACCATCTGATCCTTTTTGAGCATTATCTCTGACCCATGCTCTTGCCATTTCTGGGGTACTGATTGGCTCTTCACTCCCCAAGCCAAAAGCAGTATAGGCTTTTATTCTAGGAGCTGTTATTTCATTGGTGGCACTGCGGGCTCTATGTTCTAATACCCAATCTAATCCATTGCCACACGATGGATCTCGAATAGTTGTAATACCATGTCCCATCCATAATTTGAATACGTACTCTGCATCTGCACCTTGGGATTTTCCACCGATATGACCATGCATGTCTATAAATCCCGGTAATAAGTACATGCCTTCACAATGGAGTTCTTTACCGCCTTCTTTCAATTGAGGTCGTTTCTCCTCATTGATTTCGACACCTGGATAGCCTACTACCGCTATATTTTTTATACGATTTCCTTCGACGACAATATCTATAGGGCCTCTAGGAGGTGCACCGTTACCATTGATTAGGGTAATGCCTCTGATGATAAGTTGGGTATGTGGGCCGTCGCCTCGGAAGCGATCTGGGGCTTTTTGGACTTGGGCTATTAGAACTTGGGATAAGAATAGTAGCGTTAGTAAGGATAGGAGGTTTTTCATATTGTTTGATGTTGTTATTTGTGTAGCTGCTTTGTGAGAATTGAATTTTCTATATAGACATAATAGAACGCTGATTTTCCTATTGAAAATACGCAGATTCAAACGGTTTCTTTACTGGATATGCTCTAGGTCGTGTACTTCATTTAGGCAAAGAGTAAGAATAAATTAGCCATTTTAACCTGCCCAGCAAGCCCGTCCGCTTTGCGGTCTGTCTAAAG
>JALZWC010000357.1 GCA_023300255.1 Saprospiraceae bacterium
TTTGCACAAAGTAATGCTGTAAGCAAGCACTTTGCTCAATATCAAAGAGACACCTCTTTTACCAAAGTAAGTGTCACTAGTAGAATGTTTTCTTTGTTTGCTGACATAGATGCGGAAGATGAAGATCAAGCAGAATTACTAGAAGCTATGTCTAAATTAAAAGGAATTAAAGGTTTAGTAAATGAAAAGAGTACCGATAGTAAAGGATTATATTTTGATGCAGTAGAAACGATTGCAGCAGATGGAAATTATGAAGAGCTGATGACAATAGAAGACGCCACAGAAAATGTACAATTTATGATCCGAGAAGAAGGAGAAGTTATCAGAGAATTGTTGATGATTCTTGGAGGCGGGCAGCAATTTGTAGTCATGTCTCTATACGGGGAAATTGATCTGAATAGTATTGTTAAATTGTCTAAGGTTTTTGGGGTCAAAGGTTTCGAGCAGTTCGGTAAGCTAGGAGGAAAAGAGAAATAAGGTAGTAGGTTATTTATTTCCTATTTTCTAAAATGTAGATATTTTATTTGTCACAGATTCATACAGTAAAAATAACTGTATGAATCTGTATAAATTGGAGCTTAAATATTAAGATATGTGGAATACCTATTCCTTTCTGTTAATTAGTTTTTTGATGCTCTTTACCAGTTGCTTGACTGCACAAATACCTGCGATTCAACAATTACAAGACGAAGAAAAAGTATCTCTCAATTTGCATTTCTATCCAAGTACACTACGAATGGTCAATGTGCAAAAAGATACTGCTTTTAATAAATTAATTAAAGGAATAAAAAAGCTATCTTTTTACCAAATAGATACAGACTCTTTTGATATTAATACAATGACAGTTTTCTCCGATCAATTAGTAAAAGAAGAAGCCTACGAAGAATATATGACCGTAGATGGGGACGACCTATTAATGCAAGTAATGGGAAAAGAATCAGGCGATGAGTGGATAGCAATGGGAAGTATGGAAGAAGAGATATACCTAATAGCGGTACAAGGAAAAGTAAATTGGTTACAACTTCCAAAAGTCTTAGAAACTATATCTTCCCCAGACACCACAGAAAATGCAACTGGTTTTCAGATACTAGGCACTTACCTAAAAGATAAACAAGCAGCCAAAGAAAGAAGAAAAGAAAGGCAAGAACAAAGAGCAGCAGAAGCAATCAAAGAAAACGAAATAACTATCACAGAAGAACATTGATATCCCAAGTCCCAAAGGGACAACATCTAGTAACCCATGACAGAGTCTAGGAAGATCAGTCCCAACGGGACGACACCCTGTAACCCACGACGCAGTCGTGGAAATACGACACTCAATAACCCATGACACAGTCATGGGAAGACGACACCAAATAATCCATGACACAGTCGTGGGAAGACAACATCTAAATAACCCATGACAGAGTCTAACGAGATCAGTCCCAACGGGACGACACCCTGTAGCCCATGACGCAGTCGTGGGAAGACGACACCCAGTAACCCATGACACAGTCATGGGAAGACAACACCCAATAACCCATGACGCAGTCGTAGGAAGACCCAGTCAGGAGAAGAAACAAAACAAAATGACCATTCTACAAACAAACAAACTAACCAAAAAATACCGCCGTCTAACCGCCCTAAATCAACTAGACTTCAGTATAGAAAAAGGAATGGTCTTCGGTTTACTAGGGCCAAACGGTAGCGGAAAAACCACCACACTTGGTATGTTACTAAGCGTACTAACACCAACCAGTGGATCCTTCCAATGGTTTGGCGAAACTCCTTCCGCAAAAAGTCGGAAAAAGATCGGGGCAATTTTAGAAATTCCCTGCTTCCTACCCTACATGACGGCTTCCCAAAATTTAAAAGTAATTGCTAGAATAAAAGAATGTCCGATAGCTTCCATTGATCGCACCCTGAAACAAGTAGGACTATACGAAAGAAGAAATGATCCCTTTAAAACCTATTCTTTAGGAATGAAACAGCGCTTAGCCATAGGCGCTGCTTTATTAGCAGACCCACCCGTATTAATTTTAGATGAACCAACGAATGGACTAGATCCACAAGGGATTGTGGAAATTAGAGAATTGATTCAAGAGATTGCCCAATCAGGTAAAACGATTATTTTGGCAAGTCATTTATTAGATGAAGTACAAAAAGTTTGTACCGACTTCATGGTCTTGCGGAAAGGAGAAAAACTATTTCAAGGAAGCGTTAGAGAAGCTTTACAAGAACAAATTACTATAGAAGTAGCTGCAAAAGATATGGAGGCTTTACAAAGGGCCTTATCGGACTATACTGGTATTCTTAAATTGGAAAAGAAAGATTCCATCTTTGTATTAACACCACAGAAGGAAACCGAAACGAATGATCTAAGTCAATATCTTTTTGAAAAGAAGATTGTATTAAGTCATTTATTGCAAAAAGATGGAAGTTTGGAAAAACAGTTTTTAAATTTATTATCGGAACATACTTAGGTAAGTACTCAGACAAAACTAAACTACTATTTTTAACCACATAGGTACATAGAGCACATAGACCTATGTGCTCTATGTACCTATGCGGTTAGATACAATTCTATTTTGTTAATTGAATTTTGCCCTAAACTAAACAATGATTAGATTATTACATATAGAGTGGTTAAAACTAAAACATTATCGGCCTTTTTGGATATTGATGGGACTTACGGCATTGATTACTATTGGCGTGTGTTCTAGCGGGATGCTTTTTATGGAATTCTTAAAAAAGGAAGGAGCGGACTTTAAAGGATTTGATCCGACTATGTTACCTCTATATGATTTTCCAGATATTTGGCAAAACATTACTTATGTAGCTTCTTTTTTTAAAATACTACCTGCCTTTATTGTCATCATTTCCATTGCCAACGAATTTTCTCATCGAATCCTCCGACAAAATATAATTGATGGGTTAAGTAAGAAAGAATGGCTACTATCCAAGATTTTATTCATGGGGATAATAGCGATCAGTTTTACGATAGTAGTTGGATTGATTGGCTTGGTGACAGGGCTTATCTATGCTCATCTCGATTCTATACAAAATATGTTTTCTGGGACTTCTTTTCTTTTAGCTTATTGTTTAGATGTTTTTATCTTTTTATTATTTGCAATGTTATTGACGCTGATTGTGAGAAGAGGAGGATTAGTGATTGTAGGTTTATTTATGTACACCTTTATGATTGAGCCATTTGGTGTTCATTTTTTAAATTACTATCCTCATCTACCAGATGGTGTTCGAGCAATGGCTCTTTTTTTACCTATAAGAGCTATACATAATTTAGTGCCTATTCCTTTTCCTAGATATATGTTTTGGGAGATCCAAGATTATGTTTCGGTTAAGAATTTACTGGTAGCACTATGCTGGGGTGGATTCTTTATTGCGGCTAGTTACTGGATTTTAAAACGAAAGGATTTATAGTGTTGCCTCTTTGTTTCTGCTTGCTTACACTAACCGTATTCGGATGACGCTAAGGCAAAGTGAAAGAATAAATTAAATATTTAGCATCCCGTCCGCTTTGCGGGTTACTTGTTTTTGATATTATTAAGTATTGGCTAAAGCCAATATTGATTTTGAACGCAGAGTTGGAGAGGTGCAGAGTTTTTGTTTTTCTACGAAAAAATCCCTACCTGTCTTCGCCTCTGTGTTCAAAATTTTTATTAGCTTTAGCCAATGATGGCAGAATTGAATAAAAGCTATTTACACTAAAGGAGTAGCCTTCTCCATCAATCTATCTAATAAAAATAAACCCACTACAACCACTAGCGCCGCAACACCTAACATTGTGAAATATTGACTATCATTATTCATCAAAGCTCTAGTTCCTTCCATACTATCTTCTGGTAGCTCAAAAAACCAATTCAAGAAAAAGCCTAAAGAGTTATTTAAAAAATGGATTAAAATACAAAGCCAAAGAGATTTCGTTCGCCAATAAATCCAACCCATTAGTATACCTACTAAAGTGGCCCCAATAAATTGATAGGGATTCATATGAATTAATCCGAAAATAACAGCAGACCAAAGAATAGCTTTTGTCGGAGCGTAATTTTTTAAAAATCCATCTAGAATAATTCCTCTAAATAATATTTCTTCTAGTATAGGGGCGGAAATAGCAACCGTTATAAATATTAGTAAAGTATTCTCTCCTAACATTCCTGCAAACAATTCTTGAAATTCTTGAAAGTAAGGAATGGACTCTATTATGGGTTCCATTAATAGAGAGATAGCAGGAGTTATTAGTATAACAATAGGAACCAATATTAGTGGAAATGGACCTAGTTCTAGGGAGGTTTTTTTTCCCATCTTCCAAGCGAATAATATAGAAAGTCCTAAAGAAAGATTATACAATACAAAAGCGCCTAAACTTGGCTGGCTTCGCATTAAATCACCCAAGACCATGCCTACCCCTAGTTGTATTAGAATAGAAACACCGAATATGCCAAAACCTTGTAGAATGGTTGGATAGTTTCTTTTAGGGGAGACTATAGTTTCTTCTGTAATAATTGGATCCATTAATTAGTGTTTAATTATATGTATTGGAGCTGTTAATCCACAATAAAAGAAAAAAGCAATTATTAAGCAATAGCTGGTTTTAAATAAAATTATTTACTTTGTGGAATGCTTCCGCAAGATACTAGACTTAATCAAAATATTGCCATTATAGAACTAACTGATATAATAGGCAATTGCAATGATATAGAGAGCTAAACATCAAAGGAAGGTAGCAAGACTTGAAGAATTCGAAGACCAGTTCTCAAAAACTAGCAAGAATAGTAGGGAACCATCGTAAAGTTATAAATTTAATATAAAGAAAAGCCCATCGAAATGAATAGAGTATTATCCATCGTTATTCCTGCCTATAATGAAGAAAATACAATACACCTGATTTTAAATAAGATTCAAACGGTCGAATTAATCGGAGGCTTGCAAAAGGAAATTATTATTGTAGATGACTGTTCTTCCGATAATACTTCAGATTCAATTATTACCTATCAATCCAAACATTCTCAGTTAAATATTCGTTTATTCAAACACGAAATTAACAAAGGAAAAGGGGCTGCACTCCATACTGGCTTTCGAGAGGCAACAGGGGATTATATTATCATACAAGATGCAGATCTAGAATATGATCCTCAAGAATATAATAGGCTATTAAAGCCTATATTAGATGGATTCGCCGATGTTGTTTATGGCTCTCGATTTATAGGAGGTAATCCACATCGAATTTTGTTCTATTGGCACTCAATTGGTAATAAGTGGTTAACTAGCTTGTCGAATATGTTTACCAATTTGAATTTAACAGATATGGAGACCTGTTACAAGTTATTCAAAAAAGAGATATTAGAAAACTTAAATTTAAAAGAAAATCGCTTTGGTATAGAACCAGAAATGACTGCTAAAATTGCTAAAATAAAAGGAATTAGAATTTATGAAGTAGGCATTTCTTATTATGGACGTTCTTATGAAGAAGGGAAAAAAATAGGTTGGAAAGATGGCTTTAGAGCTATCTATTGTATCATTAAATACAATGTCTTCTCTTCTTAAGTGATTAGAGTTAAGCGATTAGAATTTAAGAAGACGTACAATTTATTAATCCCTTATCGAAAAGTTCAACATCAACAAATTATATGACTAAACAACATTCTTTTAAGGAGTTAGATATTGAAGGATTGGAAGCATTAGAAGCCATATCTGTAGCTCCTCAATTCAATGAGTGGATGTATCAAACGATTAGTAGTAATCTCAATGGAAAAATATTAGAAATTGGAAGTGGAATTGGAAATATTTCTAACTGCTTTTTAGAAGATAATCACTCTATTCTTCTAACGGATATTCGTAAGAATTATTTAAACTACTTAAAAGCTAATCTTGAAAGTAAAGATACACTACTAGGCATACGTCAACTAGATTTAGTACATCCAAAATTTGAAATTATTTATAAGGACTTGCTAGGGCAATTTGATGGTGTATTTGCCTTGAATGTTGTGGAACATATCGAAGATGATTCCTTGGCAATTGCGAATTGCTATAAGCTCTTAAAAAAAGGAGGATCCTTAGTTATATTAGTACCTGCCTATCAATGGCTTTTCAATAGCTTTGATATTGGCCTAGAACATTATCGAAGGTACACAAAAAAATCTCTTACGAAGCTTTTTAAAAAAAGTAAATTTTCCATTAATCATACTCAATACTTTAATTTCGCAGGTATCTTGGGTTGGTTAGTTTCAGGTACTATTCTCAAAAAAAAAATAATTCCTAAAGGACAAATGATTCTTTACAACACTTTAGTCCCTATATTTAAAATTGTAGATAAATTACTATTAAATAAAATTGGTTTGTCGGTAATCGTAGAAGGTACTAAGCAGTAGGATTCTCCATTCAAAATGAACAATAAGAAAGAGTAAAGGCGAAATAAATTTCCGATCTATTATAAGTTGATTTTTAACTAATTCCGAAACAGTTTCTTACAATATAAACAAGATTTTATAGTTACCTTATAGTATAAGTGAAAGGAATTAAATAAGTTGAGCCAGAAGGCGCAGTTATTTTTTCTTCTAAGAAATTCAAAAAATCAGTGCATAGCCTAGCTACGGACTTACTTTT
>JALZWC010000358.1 GCA_023300255.1 Saprospiraceae bacterium
AAATCAGTGCATAGCAGGGCTACGGACTTATTTTTTCGGTTTCTTAGACGGAAAAAGATGTTTATAAATTACCCGTTTAATTGATTCGACCTACTTAATAAATTATAATAAAAAAAAATAAATTAATTAATTACAGAAACTACGAACAACTCATAAATATTAAAAGCCATGACAAAAAAACTATTAAGTCTCTTATTAATTAGCATTTCTACGATAGGAATGATAGTTGCACAGAACATTACACTAGAAGGTTATGTTTTTGAAGAAAATAATCGAGGTTATTTGAATGCTGTAGAAGTAGTTATATTGGATAATACTAGTCGAGCATTAGTTCAAAAAACGATAAGTAATAAAGACGGTTATTATAGTGTCAACGTACCTATCGGAAAGGAATTTTTGATAAAGCTAACAAGAGATTTATATTTTCCAAAAGAGGAAGTGGTTTCTACTATTGGAAAAACAGCTTCTGAAAAGGTGTATGTTAAATCGCAATTAGAACGGAAACCAGGGTATATTTTTGATGTAACCTTGGCGGAAGCAGGTAATACTGCCAATACAGACGCTATTTCTGGGTCTCAGATTGAAGTTTATAATAATACGACAGATAAAGAGACTTTAATTTTAGAAAACTTAGAGGAACCAAATTTTAATGTCACTTTTGAAAGAGGCAATCACTATTCGGTATTGATTAGAAAAGAAGGATTTTTCAATAAGCGCCTTGAAGCATATGTGGATATAGAAGGTTGTATATTATGTTTTGAGGGAGTTGGTACAGTAGAACCAGGTGTTTCTGATGTGATGTCTCGGGGTTTTCAAATGGGTTCTGTTTTAGCTAATATAGAATTAGAGCCTGCACAAATAGGTAGAACGATCGTTATTGAGAATATCTATTACGATTATAATGATTCTTCGATTCGCCCTGATGCGGCAGCAGAACTTAATAAATTGACTGGCGTATTAGTAGACAATCCATCTATTATTTTGGAACTAGGATCTCATACAGATTCTAGGGGAGGAGATGAGTCTAACTTAAAGTTATCTCAAGAAAGAGCAGAAGCAGTAGTGGATTACATTATTACAAAAGGTCAGATTAGTCCTACGAGATTAAAAGCACAAGGATATGGAGAGCTTCAACCTATAAATGATTGTGACAAAAGAAGAAAAAAATGTTCTGAAGAACAACATGCAGCTAATCGTAGAACTTCTTTACGTATATTGGGTTTTGAAGAATATGATCCTTATGCAGATAAAAGCCTCAAAGAAATTTTAACGGAGGAAAGACTAATGAGAGAGATCGAAAACTCTGGCATTATAGAAGTGCCAAAGGATGGAGCACCTCCTAAGAATAAGCACTAAAGTGCAGACCGCTTCGCTGTCAGAGGTCAGATCGCTTCGCTGTCGGAAGTCAGACGCATGACGTTGACCACTTGGCGCACATCATACGTCTGACATCTGACCTCTGACAGCGAAGCGATCTGACTTCTAAAAAAAAAGTATGAAAGCAAATATACCGGAATCAAATCAAGAACGAATTGTTATTATAGGCGGCGGTTTTGCAGGCTTGACCTTAGCGAAGAAGATAGCCAAGCTAGATTATCAGGTTGTTTTGGTTGATAAATATAATTTTCATCAATTCCAGCCACTGTTTTATCAAGTAGCTATGGCTGGTTTGGAACCAAGTTCTATTGCTTTTCCTTATAGAAAGCTGTTCCAAACAGAGAAGCGAGATTTTTATATTCGGATTGCGGAAGTTACTGGTGTAGATACGGAGAAAAGATGTTTAAAAACCTCTTTAGGTATTCTAAACTATGACCATTTAGTCATTGCTATTGGTGCAGATACTAATTTCTTTGGTAATGAGAATCTTGCCAAACATTGTCTGCCAATGAAGTCAATGGGCGAAGCACTTCATATAAGAAATGAAATTCTAACAGATTATGAATATGCTTTGTCTACTACCGATTATGAAGAACGACAAGGTTATATAGATGTGGTTATTGTAGGTGGAGGGCCTACAGGAGTAGAGGTTGCAGGTGCAATGGCGGAAATGAGAAAGTATATTTTGCCAAAAGACTATAAAGAATTAAATCCTAAAGAAGTCGACATTTATTTAATACAAAGTGGTCCAGCTTTATTGAAGGGAATGTCAGAGAATGCTTCTAAATCTGCACTCAAGTTTTTACAAGATTTAGATGTTACGGTCCAATTAAATTCTAGAGTAACCAATGTAGATGGAGAATTTGTGTATCTAAAGGATGGTAGTAAAATTAAAGCAAAGAAAGTAATCTGGGCAGCAGGGATTAAAGGGAATACGATCGAAGGCTTGCCAGCAGATAGTTTAGTTAGAGGGAATCGAGTAAAGGTCAATACTTTCAGTGAAGTAATCGGACTAGATCGAGTATATGCCATAGGCGATATCGCTTATATGGAAGAAGGGGATGTCTTTCCACAAGGTCATCCGCAAGTAGCACAAGTGGCCATCCAGCAGGGAAAAAATTTAGCAAAGAATTTTAGGAATATACAAAAGAAGAAACCATTAAAAGCATTTGCTTATAAGGATAAAGGATCTATGGCTACGATTGGTCGACATTTAGCGGTCGTAGATTTACCGAGGTTTAAATTTAGTGGAGGCTTTGCATGGTTTGTCTGGTTATTTGTTCACTTGTTTTCTATTATTGGTACTCGTAATAAAGTGATTGTCTTCATTAACTGGGTATGGAATTACTTCACTTATGATCAATCTCTTCGTTTAATAATGAAAAGTAAAGCCCCTGACACTAAAGAGGCTAAAGAGAATGAAGTTGTTTAAAATGAATTATATTTTAGACAAGATCTTCAATGTTTATAATTTTAAAAAAAAGTAGCGGTAGCTTTTCCTGAGAAAAACTACCGCTATTTATACATACTCACATTGAAACTGTATTGTAAATCTATAAAATCAGAACACATGTTTCATAGTTGTAATGTCAAATAAAATGCCAATCTATCTTATCGCTCCTAAATTAGTTCTTAATTCCTTTTTTTTTAAAGTATTTATATTTTCATATCTTTTACCGTACACTTTTGAATATTAAACGATTTTATAGGGGCAATCCCTTATGGTTGCCCTATTTCGGCGGCAAGTTTGGGCAACCACAAGGGATTGCCCCTACAAGAATCCACGATTTCATAAAAGTGTACGGTAGAGAATTTTCATATAGCCTACTATTAGTGCAATTCTAGTATTTTAGTAAAAGTGTCAAAATAAAGTAGACCATTATGATTTTTTAAAGATTGGCTGTCAACGTCTTACGTCTTCATACTTACTACTTATTACTTCATTTAATCTTCCCATTTTAAGCAGATTTATCTCTTTTCTTTATGCTCACACTTTTTTTATATAAAAAAGTAACATTAATGTTTTATTTGTGACAGTTAGACTTTATATTTGTGTTCACAAGTCCATTTCTAGCAAAACAAGAGTCCTTTTTAAGTATCATATACTTACCTTCTGGGTGTCTATCTAAAACACCTTCTAAGCAAATTCATATTTGCTAACCAACTCTTATTGCAATTCAATACCGATTCCAAGGTAGTAATTACCACTTCCCCTAAATATCTGAATAGTACTGACTGTTTTTGATTTAGTTTTGAAAACTATTGCTTTCAATCTAATTACAAATAACTTATTATCTCGTAGTCTCACTTTTGTCCTTTAATATTTTCTCATCGGATGACGTTAGGAATGTGTATGGAATAAGTTCGTAATTTAGGGTAGCTTATTTTGTTCTTAGTTTTTGCTTTAATGAAGGAGAATTGTTGATACTTTGACTGAGT
>JALZWC010000359.1 GCA_023300255.1 Saprospiraceae bacterium
GCTATACAAAATCCTCCCATTCTATTATCAAGTGCCCGACCACAGTAATAGCGATCGTTTAACTTAATCATTTCATCTTCGTAGGTTAAAACACAGCCCACTTTGATCCCCATTTTGGCTACTTCCTTCTTATCCTTGGCACCTACATCAATAAAGATGTTTTCTACCGTTGGCGTCAAATTAGCATCTTTTCCTTTTCTAGTATGAATGGCAGGCCAACCGAAAACGCCTTTTACGAATCCCTTTTCTGTATGGATATTGACTCTCTTAGAAGGAGCAATCATTTGATCTGATCCACCATTTCTGATAACACTGATAAAGCCATCATCAGAAATATAATGAACGAACCAAGAAATTTCATCTGCATGGCCTTCTATGACAACCGTATATTTCTTTTCAGGATTAATTATTCCATAGGCAGTACCATAATTATCTAGTTTCCAGTCATCTATGTATGGTTTGATATAATCTAACCACATTTTTTGACCAGGTGCCTCAAATCCTGTTGGAGAGGCATTATTAAGGTATTTTTCTAAAAATTTCTCCGACTTGGAAGTTATAATTTTCATGTAAAAGTGTCTCGGTTTCCTAAAGAATTGTGTTTTTCGTTGTTAAAAGCACAGGTCCTTTTGTTTCAAATATGTATATGGAAAATTAAGAGCAGAGAATAGAGAGCAGAGAACAGAGATGTATTCCGTTTTAAAAAAACAACGAAATTTCGTCAATTGTAAACGAAAAGGATCTCTATTCTCTGCTCTCTGCTCTCTGTTCTTCTAAATCTTTACTAAGTTGATTATCAATCAGCTACATTCACCTTCTCTAACCAATTCTTCAATAGTTCTACGTCACTTTCTTGAATATAGTTTGCTTTTAAAGCCTCATTTATTAGGACTTTATAATTTGATAAGGTCTTAAAAGGACAATTAGCGGCATCAAAAGCTATTTGAGCCTTTTTAAATCCATAAGAAAATATAGCTAATACGCCTACTACCGTCGCTCCTGTTGCTCTTACCGCATCTACCGCTTTAATGGAGCTACCACCTGTAGAAATTAGATCCTCTACAACTAATACCCGTTCTGTCCCTTTTAATTCTCCTTCTATTAAGTTCTTTCTACCATGACCTTTAGCCTTGCTACGCACGTATACGAAGGGTAAATCTAAAGCATCTGCTACCAAGGCTCCATGAGCGATACCAGCTGTGGCTACGCCAGCGACTTTATCAAATGGCCCAAACTCTTGTGCACATTCTGCTAATGCTTGTTTGATGTAATTTCGAACGATAGGGTAGGAGAGGATAATTCTGTTATCACAGTAAATAGGAGATTGGATACCCGATGCCCAAGTAAATGGACTTTGCGGACTAAGCTTAATTGCTTTTATTTGCAATAGTTTCTGGGCAGTAGCGGATGCTCTATTCACCTACTTGAAGTTTATAGTAGATTTGTTTTATGTAAAAACAAATCTGGTTTTAAGAATGGATAGGGTTAAGAGCATAATTTTGCCCAAAAGACCTAAGAAGTTGTTAAATTCTAAAAGCCTTAAATTTGATGTAGTATACTAAAGAGATGCTAAAAATGATCAGCTTAACTTTGTATCATCAATAAATGACTTTTAAAAAATCTGCGCAAATGTACAAAATCTCTATAAATGAAACACCATTATTCTTATTTGACTCAAAAGACTTAGCTAATGCTAATGCTGCCAATGAGCAAAATCTAGTGTTGCATTACAAAGGAAAGGTCAAATTGATATTACAATCAGTCGATATGTTAGAAAAATCTCAACGATTAGATTCTATCACCATTCACAGTTCCGACTATGAAAAATTGGTCGCTGATTTTGAGAGTTTATATAAGATTATAGAAGCTGCGGGTGGTGTCGTTTTTAATACTAAAGGCGAAATATTGACGATGTATCGAAGAGATTCTTGGGACTTACCGAAAGGAAAGATTGATAAAGGAGAAACTAAAGAGGTGGCAGCGGTAAGAGAAGTACAAGAAGAAACGGGGCTTCAAGAGATTACCAGAGGACCGCTTTTATGCACGACTTATCATACGTATAAAAATAGAAAGGGTAAGAGGGTACTAAAACCGACCTACTGGTATCATATGACGACGCAAGAAATGGAAATAACTCCTCAAACAGAAGAGGATATTGAATTGGTTTGTTGGTTAGATCCTACTCTTTTTTTAGAAACTAAGCGGCCGATTTATAAGACTATTTGGGAAGTGGTGGTGGCGGCTATGGGTTGATTTATTTTCCACTATTGACACTAGCCAAATCATCTAATACCATTTTAAAATATTTGATAATTCAAGCTGAATAAATTAACTTTACTCTGAGACTTGTTCTACTTTTAAGTATAGAAAAAAGAAAAAGTTATGGATTCACCATTGCAAACGCCCTTTAATAAGGCGCAAGTTGAAATTTTGAAATTATTCTCTCAAGGTTTATCTGATCAACAGACAGAAGAACTTCGTAGGGTGTTAATTGCCTTTAGATTTAAACTACTTGATGAACATGTAAAAAAAGTAGCTGCTAAGAATAAAATAACGTTAGAAGATATTAACCAAGCTTCACAAGGACATCGAAGAACCTCTAATAAAACTAAGAAATAGGCAAATAGCTAATGAAATTAGTTATAGATACTAATATTATGCTCAATGCTATTTATCCTGGATCAAAGAATTATTGGATAAGAAAAGCATTGGAATTTCAGCAAATAGAATTGTGTATCACAACAGATATATTGGACGAATATGCTGAAATTATTGAGCGTTTTTTTGATGAGGAGACTGCCAACCTTTTCCTTTCAGCTTTAGAAATCTTACCTAATATCATTCCTATTCAAAAGTATTTTTTCTGGAGGCTCATACCAGAAGATCCTGATGATGAAAAGTTTGTAGATTGTGCAATAGCAGGTGGGGCTGCTTATTTAGTAACAAATGACCGCCATTTCAATAAGTTGAAAAAACTTCCTTTTCCTAAAGTTAATATTTTGAATGAAGATGAATTTAAAGTTATTTTTGATGAAAGTTTAATATCCTAAATTGGATCCTATTTTTTTTAGAAACTAAACGACCTATTTATAAGACTATTAGGGAAGTGGTGGTGGCGATGGGGTAAATACAGATAAAACGACTCCGTGACTAACTATTTTATTTCATCTTTTCTTTAATTACCTTGACCGTTTCTAGACTTACCTCTGCTATTTTCGCAATTTGTTCATCAGCGATTTCTCCAAATTGGATTAAATTTTGGATTAAAGATTCTTTGACTTTATCTGCTTTAAGATTAGATTCAAACTCAATCGTCTCAGCAATACTTGCTCTATCTGAAAGCACTTCGACAAATCTTTGATATTCTCTTCGTTCTTCCTCTGACATATTTGCCCGCTTTAAAACTTTATCTGCTTCCTTAATTCCTTTGGCAGAAAATTCTTGTTTGATTTCGCTATTCTTTAAAAAGTAAATCCATTCATCCAAAGTATTTTTAGCATTATCGTCAAATTTATTGACTTTGATTAAATAAATTTCGGGATAAACTTCTTCTACCTTATCTTTCTTGAATAACTTTCTTTGGGCTGCTGTCAATTCAAGAATTTGATTATCATGAATTCCTTTGAAATTTGTTGTACCTCGATAAATGTAATCGTCACCTTGCCCCAATTCAAAATAAACAATATTTACCGAAATTATTTTTTTAACTTTTGAATAGGTATCGCCCTCTTTCATATGCTCAATTATAGCTTTTGAAACTCCATAAAGAATTCTCAAAAAGTAATCAAGTGCATATGAATTTTGAATTTCGATAATAATTAAATCCTCATTTTTGTCTTTAACCAAAATATCAACCCGATTGTATTTATCTTTTTCCGTTTCTTGATTGCTTTCGCTTTCAATAATTTCCATGATTTGGACATCCTCTTTAAGTAATTCACTTAAAAAGCCCTCTAAGATTCCAAAATTTACTTTTTGTCTTAGTAATCGTTTTATCGCCCAATCGAATCGAATATGTTTTTTATACTCCATTTTCTATGTTTTTCTGTAAAAATACGAAAAGGCTACTATTTTATCAGTTTTTGATTAGTTCTCCGATTTTACTGTTTTTTCTTTTTTGATCAAACAATAGCAATACGTAAAGCCCCAACTCATATATCCCCAAAATCCCCATGCCGTCCCTTCCCACTAGCAAAGCGACTAGCCCCCTTAAAAGTCTCTCCAGAATTAATAGTTTCCATACCCTTCTTAAATTCATTAGCCAAAGCATCAGGCAAATCTTTATTCCATTGCTCATACATACTCAAGCGATCATTGCGCATACATAACTGCGGAAAAGCAGTCAATTGTTTCGCTAACTCTTTTGCCGCATTCAAGGCTTCCCCTTCTTTTACAACTCTATTCACCAGGCCCATTTGTAAAGCCTCTGCCGCACCAACAGGTCGACCTGTCAATATCAAATCCATGGCTCTACTCATACCTATTAATCGAGGTAAACGAATCGTGCCGCCATCAATTAAAGGGACGCCCCATCTTCTGCAAAAAATACCCATTACGGCTGTTTCTTCCATTACTCTAAGATCGCACCATAGGGCAAGTTCCATACCGCCTGCTACTGCATGACCAGAGACGGCTGCTATGACTGGCTTAGATAAAAGCATTCGACTAGGTCCCATTGGTCCAATGCCTGTTGGAGTGGTTGGATTGGGCGTACCATTTCCAGCTACTGCTTTTAGATCTGCCCCTGCACAAAAGGCGCCATCTGTGCCTCCGAGTATCGCAACGTAACTATTGTCATTTTTATCAAAAGCCTCAAAGGCGGTAGCTAATTCTTGGGCAGTAATACCATCTACTGCATTTTTTGCTTGTGGGCGGTTGATTAGGATGGTGGTGATGTGGTCTTGGGTTTTTATTATTAGGTTTTTCATTAGAAATGGTTTGGTTAATCAAATTAAGGAGAATAGGTTTGTCGTATGGTTTCTATTTTTTAAAAAAAGAAGTATCTTTATATAAACAAACACACACGTTATGGCAAGGGACTTAATTCATTTTCAAGTTCGAAAAGCATTAGAAAAAGAAGGTTGGGAAATTACTGCGGATCCATTTTATCTGTCAATTGATGGTGTTAGACTTGAAATAGACCTAGAAGCTCAAAGATTAATAATGGCTTCTAAAGGTAACGAAAAAATCTATATTGAGATAAAAACATTCAAGAAGACTTCTAATTCTACTATGCTTTTTATGAAGCATACGGTCAATATGCGTTTTATAGAGATGCTTTGTCGGACAAGAAGATAACTGCTCCAATCTATTTAGCAATATCTCTTAATGTGTACAATCGTATTAATAAAATTCCATTTTTGATGAAAAGAATAGCTCAACATAAATTGAATTTATTAATCATAGATACTGCGAAATCAAAAATTATAGAATGGAAAAAATAAAAAAATATCAAACGATAGTAGAAAAAATCTTAAAGGAAAGAGTAGCCTTTCCCAATAAGCAATTTCCTAATTTGAAAGATATGTTAATTATAGACGAGAAGAAATCGCATTTCGTTTTAATGTCTGTTGGTTGGGATAATCAAGAGTACATCCACCAAGTTCTTTTTCATTTAGAGGTGAAATTAGATGGTAAAATATGGATACATGAAAATAGAACAGATTTGCCTATAGATGAAATACTGATTACTAATTCAGTAGAAGCAATAGATATACTTGCTGGAATGATAGAGCCTTATTCTATAGATGTGTCGAATACTAAAGCAGCATAGAATTAATTGTTTAAGATTTTCCTATTAAATTATCAGCAGGCACCAACACCTCCAAAGAACTAGGCACTATTTTAAAATCTAATACCTTATCCAGATAATATCCCTCCCCATCTACATGTACAGGCATCACGTGCTCACATTGAATCTGAATATGTTGTCCAGAAAAAGTCGTGACTAAACTGCTTTTATGAAACGTTCGATTAAAGAATCGCCAAAGGCTGAATAAGTAACGCCACTTAGGTACTTTTTTGACGACTAATACATCTAGGATGCCATCATTCAATTTAGCTTGTGGAGCAATCACAAAATTATAGCCGAACATTTGCGCATTCGCCACCTCTATTACTAAGGCAGCATCTTTGCTAACTACTTCGCCATCAATGAGTAGGGTATAGGTTTCTATTGGATAAGACCAAGCTTCTAGTATTGCAAATTTGATATAAGCATATAGTCCTCTTAATGTACTTTCTTTTGCTTTATAAGCAACTAGTGCATCAAAACCAGTTCCAGCCAGATTTACAAAGGAGCGTCCATTTAATAAACAGGTGTCAATAGTTATAGCTTTAGTATGGTGCAATTTTTTAATCGCTTTTACGACACTACGTCCCCAGCCTAGATGCATGGCAAAACCATTACCAGAACCTCCAGGCAAAATACCTAATTGCACGGAAGTACCTATTAAAGCATCCGCTACTTCATTAACAGAGCCATCCCCTCCAACGGCAACGACTATATCATACTGTTGGCGTACGGCTTCCGCAGCTAATGCTGTGGCATGCCCCGCATATTCTGTAAAGGCAATCGTATAATCGAATTGGGTCTTGTCTAGATAGTTGTCTAT
The DNA here is from genome assembly GCA_023300255.1 of Saprospiraceae bacterium. GTDB lineage: Bacteria > Bacteroidota > Bacteroidia > Chitinophagales > Saprospiraceae > JAFMDF01. The sequence goes on from JALZWC010000359.1 coordinate 6,615, forward strand.
TAAAACGGGAACATTTTTTTTTCGGCTCAATCCTGAAAAAGGATTGATAATGAATTTTATTTTTCGCTTGATAATTAAATTTGTTAAATGGAGAATGAAGGCGAATGGACAAAGTAAGAATAAATGGTGTAAAACTACACTTCTAAAAACAAATCATCTAAAGTTAAAGTCTGTGCAATTAGATTCATACTATGTGAATTGGGTGTTAATCCAAAAGTAGTGATTAATACAAAAAACAATTGCTTATTAGTTTTGCTTACTGTTTTAAACACTCTTTGT
>JALZWC010000360.1 GCA_023300255.1 Saprospiraceae bacterium
CTCTATCCTATTGAAAGCTAATAATATTATAACTATTGGTTTCGATGATCTCCCTACGGTAGCAGATATGGTGGTTAATAACTTATTAGGGGAAGAGCGCCGAATTAATGATGTCCACTCGACTCGATTTATAGATGATTTTTTACCAGAGGATGAGAAGTGGATTTTCTCTTTAGCTGATTTGCGAGAAGAGTTTATTGCTTTTCATGACGAGATTCTTGGAGATTGATTTTATGAAGTACAGAATTATAGATTACAGAAGTATTATTTTGTAATCTATAATTCTCGCCTTCTAGGTCAACGAGAAGACAATATCTTCCAAACTAATTCCTTTGTTAGCGTTTTTTTTCCTGCCTTTTTTCTGACTTCGTCAAAATCAAACCGAAATTTACAACCCGCTTTCCAGTCACTACAACCATACGCTGTTTTACCCTTAACTACTGTTCCTTTCTTACACTTTGGACAAGTCAATACAGCAGGGATTTTACCTGCCTTTTGCTTAAAAGGCACCGCCTTCTTTCCTTCCGAAGGTTTTAAATACAATTCATGTTGGGCATTGAATAATAGGTGGCCATTTATTTTTTTTCCTCCTTCTTTGAATCCTTTGAGCTGAATAGTAGCACCCTGCTCTAATAAACGAATGAGCTGTAATTCTGAGATTTTCTTTTCTTGAAAAGCAAAAGGTAAACGGAAGGTGCATCCTGTTTTATAAGCACTACAACCATAGGCTGTTTTTCCTTTTAATAACTGTCCTTTACTGCATTTGGGGCAAGCATGACCTAGAACTGTTTTTTTCTTTTTGACTTTTACTTTCTTTAAGACAACTGGCTTTCTAGTAGCAGCGGCTTGTTGACTAACTATTCTTTTCGCATATTTTACCGCACGTACCTCATTGGTTAAATCCTGCACCATCGCTTTCATATTGCCAATGAACTCTTGTGCGGAATAAGCACCGCTTTCTATATCTCTCAATTGCTTTTCCCATTGTCCTGTCAATTCTGGTGATTTCAATAATTCGTTCTGAATAATATCAATCAATTGAGTGCCCATTTCTGTAGCTAAGATTAGTTTTCTTTTTCGCAGCATATATTTTCTGCGAAACAAGGTTTCAATAATGTTCGCACGAGTAGATGGACGACCTATTCCATTGGATTTCATTAAATCCCTTAACTCTTCATCGTCTACCATTTTTCCAGCAGTTTCCATTGCCCGAAGGAGCGTTGCCTCCGTATAATGCTTTGGCGGCTTGGTCATTTTTTCTACCAAACTAGGAATATGCGGTCCCGTCTCCCCAGCAGCAAAAACGGGTAATATTTTTTCTTCGTCCTTTTGAGCACCATTTTCATTAGGATCGAAATTTGTTTTCTTTTTAGGTTTTGGAAAAACTACCCTCCATCCCGGATCTACAATTTCCTTACCCGTAGCTTTAAAAGGGACCGTATCTGCTTCTCCTAATACCGTCGTGTTATTAACAATACAATCAGGATGAAAAGCGGCTATGAAGTGCCGAGTAATCGCATCGTACACATTTTGTTCATTAGCAGGTAAGATTTGTTGAAAACCTGTTGGAATAATTGCGTGGTGATCCGTTACTTTTTTATCGTTGAAAACTTTAGGTGATTTTCTGATTTTTTGACCTAGTAAAGGTTGGGTGAATTGGTTATAGTTTGTCAGCTTACCTAAAATACCTGCTACTTTAGGATAGACATCATTCGGTAGAAAAGTAGTATCTACTCTAGGGTAGGTAACAATCTTTTTTTCATATAATTTTTGAACAATTTTTAAAGTTTGGTCGGCCGTATAGGAGAATTTTCTATTACAATAAACTTGTAAACTAGTCAAATCAAATAGTCGAGGCGGATGTTCCTTTCCTTTCTTTTTCTTAAAATCAGTAATGACAAAAGGTTTACCTTCTACCCTTGCTAACAACTTTTCGCCATCTTCTTTTTTTAGAAACTTTCCTTTGCTATAGTTAAAAGCAACGTCTCTATATAATGTTTGTAACTCCCAAAATGGATGAGGTACAAAATTTTTAATTTCCTTGTCTCGCTTGACCACCAATGCCAAAGTAGGTGTTTGTACTCGACCCACAGATAGGACTTGTTTATAGCCACCATATTTTAAAGTAAAAAGGCGAGTACCATTCATTCCTAATATCCAATCCCCTATCGCTCTAGAAAAACCAGCATAATAGAGATTGTCATATTGGTTGGCATTTTTTAAATTTTTAAAGCCTTCGCGTATCGCTTCTGGTGTAAGCGAAGAAATCCAAAGGCGCAAGACTTTCCCTTTATATTTGGCAGCATTGATAACCCATCGTTGTATTAGCTCCCCTTCTTGGCCTGCATCCCCACAATTAATAACGACCTCCGCTTTTTTAAATAATGTTTTTATTATGTTAAATTGCTTTTTTACGCCCTTATTACTTAATAATTTCGTCTCAAATTTGTCGGGCAGCATTGGAAGGGCATTCAAATCCCATTTTTTCCACGATTCTTGGTAATCATCGGGGTTTTTTAGATTGCAGAGATGCCCAAACGTCCACGTAACGCAATATCCATTTCCTTCAAAATAGCCATCTCTTCTGGATTTTGCGCCTAATATATAGGCAATTTCTTTGGCAACACTGGGTTTTTCTGCGATGCAGACTTTCATAGATGTTTGTTAAAAGGTAATAAGGACGAAAGCAAAATACTAACTATTCTTGAAAAGAAAGGACTTAAACTACTAACAGTAAAGTGAATTTTTATGAAAAACAGCATTCAAAAGCGCTACTTTTTGCTTTTTTTGTAATTTTAAGAAAATAAATAAAACAACTAGGCCCTATTTTTTCGTTCTAGCTACTATAACAACTCATTTTAATACATCATGCGGCAATATTTTATTCTTTCAATACTAGTTCTTCTAGTATTTAGTAGCCATCAAGCATTGGCTCAAGACCAGATAATCAGATTAAAAAACGCTTCATTTGAAGACCCTCCAAGAGCAGGTAAACCACCTACGGGCTGGCACGACTGTGGATTTCCAGGAGAAACGCCTCCAGATATCCAGCCTGGTGAGTTTGGCGCCTCTACAGCTGCTTATGATGGGAATACTTATTTGGGACTAGTGGTACGGGATAATGATAGCTGGGAAAGAGTCGGTCAACGTTTATCAAAGCCTATCCTAGCAGATCAATGCTATACTTTTAGTATATTTTTAGCCAGATCGAATATTTATCTTAGCGCAAGTCAATTGACCAAGAGCTTAGTGCAATATGCTACACCTTGTGTGTTAAGAATTTGGGGAGGAGATGATCGTTGCTCTAAAAACGAGCGACTAGCAGAGTCAGAGTTAGTGACTGCTGCCGATTGGGAGCAGTTTGATTTTAAGTTTGAACCGACTCAGACACATACCTATATTTTATTTGAGGTATTTTATAAAACGCCTACGCTATTTCCTTATAATGGAAATATCTTATTAGATAATGCTTCTCCTATAACACCAATTTCTTGTGATACGGAAGTAATGGCTGTAAAAGCTCCTGAAGTAGACTTCGTCGTGCCAGAGCATACGATGAAAGTAGATGATGCTGGTGTAACGGTACAAGCACAAATTAAGCAAGTATCTCCCGATATTAACATCACCTTTACAATGAATGGAAAGGCGAGTACAGACTTTGATTTCAATCCTAATACAGGTGTGTTTCAAGCAGACTTGAAGAAGTTTAAAAAAGGAAAAAACATCGTAATTGTAAAAGCGAGTAATCAAGGAGGTATGTCGGAAGATAGGGCAACGCTTATTTATGACCTGCCAAAAGCTGCTGTTGCAGATGTCGCTGTAGCGCCTCCGCCCACTTCTTACGATACGCCCACGTCTAGGCCTACTATTCTTAAAGAAGAGCCATCGGAATCATCTATGAGAGAAGATAAAAAGATTGAGGGGATGTCTAGGAAGGATATGAAAACGGGTCAAACAATTAAGTTGAGCAAGTTATATTTTGGTATTAATCAATCTACCATTGGAGCAAATTCCTACGGTGCTTTAAATGAAATCTATGACTTCTTAAAATATAACGAAGACGTGGTTATAGAAATCGGTGGGCATACAAATGGGAATTGTGATGATGAATACTGTGATGAATTATCTAAAACTCGTGCTAAGGCAGTGGCGGAATATTTGGCTAAGAAAGGAATTAAAGGACAGCGATTAGAATACAAAGGGTATGGTAAACGTAGTCCGATCTCTTCTAATAAAACTGCTGTTGGACGTAAGAAAAACCAACGGGTCGAGATTAAGATTCTTAGTATGAACGGATAATTTAATTGAGGGATAGATTTATGAATTCTTCAGATAGTTTTTCTGAAAAATTGATAAATCTATTCCTCAGTTCTAATTTAAGGAATGAGCTATTCGATAAAAGAAATTCAGCAGATTGTAAAAGGGACTTTTTTAAATGCAAGACCAGAAGACCAAGCTATAGAACGACTGCTTTTTGATTCTCGCCATTTAGTTTTTGCCAACCATACTTTATTCTTTGCTTTTACTGGAGACCGCCAAGACGGGCATCATTTTATTGAGGAATTATACCAACAAGGGGTTCGTAATTTTGTGGTCACTACTGCTACTATTTCAGATCGTTTTCCACAAGCCAATTTCATTCTAGTAAAGAATAGCATCAAGGCTTTACAAAAACTAGCGACCTATCATCGACAACAATTCGATATACCCGTAATTGGTATCACAGGGAGTAATGGTAAAACCATTATTAAAGAATGGTTATTTCAGTTGCTACATCAAGATTATCGAGTGGCCAAAAATCCAGGGAGTTACAATTCTCAAATTGGTGTTCCCTTATCTGTTTGGTTAATAGAAACAAGCCATACCTTAGGTATTTTTGAAGCAGGAATTTCTCGCCCAAAAGAAATGAAAAAATTAGCACCAATTATCGACTGCACGATTGGTGTTTTTACGAATATAGGTACGGCACATAGTGAAGGCTTTTCGTCTCAAAAAGAAAAAATTAAAGAAAAATTAAAGCTTTTTAAAAAAGTGGCCACTATTATTTATTGCAGGGATAATAATTTAGTAGACGGATTAATACAACAACTCTCCAATAAAGAATATTTTACATGGGCACATAACAAGAAAGCAAATTTACAAATAACATCCATTGAAATTAGCGATAATGAAGCAACTGTTCGAGCGATTTTTAAAAAGAAAGTTTGTTCATTTATTCTCCCTTTTGTAGATAAGGCGTCTATTGAAAATGGACTACATTGTTACGCAGTGCTTTTATACCTTGGTTTTTCTCCTGCCCAGATTAAATCTAAAATTGCTCAACTAGAATCGGTGCCTATGCGCTTAGAAGTAAAGGAGGGCATTCATGGAAGTACTTTAATTAATGATAGCTATAATTCGGACTTAACCTCTATTGAATATGCATTGAATTTTGCGGCTAAACGGGATGATCCTAAGCGATTTATTCTGATATTATCCGATATTTTACAAAGTGGAGAATCCGTTAAAAAACTATACCAAAAAGTAGCGCAATTATTATTGGCGAAAAAAGTAGAACAGCTAGTGGCTATAGGTCAAGAAATTAAATGGATTAAAGATTTATTGCCGCCCTCTTTCCCAGTCAAGTATTATAAGGATACCCCGACTTTTCTAGAAGAAATGGTTCCCAAGGACTTTTATAATGCAAAAGTTTTATTAAAAGGAGCAAGAGTTTTCCAATTTGAACGAATCCTTAGAAAATTTGAAGAAAAAGCCCATAAAACAGTATTGGAGGTTAATCTGAGTGCAATTGCTCATAATTTGAAAGTATATGGACAATTTCTTCAAGCTAACACCCAGTTAATTGCTATGGTGAAAGCTTCTGCTTATGGGAGTGGAAGTATAGAGGTAGCTAAAATTTTGGCCTTTTATAAAGTAGATTATTTAGCAGTCGCCTATGCAGACGAAGGTGTGGAGTTGCGGAAAGCAGGTATTCAACTACCTATTTTGGTCTTGAATCCAGAAGAAGCTAGTTTTGCTGCTTTAGTAGCGTTTGATTTGGAGCCTGAAATTTATAGTATTCCTTTACTGCAACAATTTATAGATTTTGTCGATCCTACTAAAGAACACTTGATCCATCTTAAACTAGATACAGGGATGCATCGTTTAGGATTTGAAGAAGAAGACATAACTGCATTGGTTAATTTATTGACTACCCACTCTGCCATTGTTGTAAAAAGTATTTTTTCCCATTTAGCAGCAAGCGATATGGAAGTACATGACGCTTTTACTAGTGAACAAGTAGCGGAATTTAATAGACTTTCTGGTCAGATTATTCGGAATCTTTCCTATCAACCATTACGACATATTTTGAATTCAAGCGGCATTGTTCGTTTTCCACAATACCAATTTGATATGGTGCGTTTGGGAATAGGTTTATATGGTATAGACGGGGGAAAACAGATTCAAACTCAACTAAAAGTAGTGAATACCCTAAAAGCTACGATCTCTCAGATTAAAGAGGTCACTAAAAATGATACGATTGGCTATAATCGAAGTGGAAAAATTAGTCAGTACAAGAAAATTGCGACGATTACTATTGGTTATGCAGATGGATTATCTAGGAAAGCAGGTAACGGAAACTATCATGTTGTCGTAAAAAATCAAAAAGCACCGATTATTGGTAACGTTTGCATGGATATGTGTATGATTGACATTAGTGAGATACCAACCGCAAAAGTGGGAGATGAAGTGATTGTTTTTGGAGCGTATCCACGTGTGGAACGTTTAGCGGAATGTTTAGAAACGATCCCTTACGAGGTGTTTACTAGCGTTTCTAATAGAGTAAAACGGATCTATTATAGAGAATAAAGATAAATCGACCCACTTAATTGTTAACATTCCCTTAAAGTCTTAGTATATAAACCAAACTATATAAACTTCACACGCTTATTTTTCCTAATTTTGCGTTTTTATAAGTGAGATTAGGTAATCACTTATAATTTTTAACTACATAAGCTTTTCAGAGCAGAGAAGCTAGAATAGACATCAAATGACAAAGCAAATTATTATAGCCTTTTTAGGTATCTGTTTGAGTACCGCTCTTTTGGGCCAGAAAAGCGATCCAGTGTTATTCACCGTGGCAGATAAACCAGTGCATGCGTCTGAATTCATGTACATCTACACAAAGACGAATAGAGATAAGGCAGATTTTTCTAAAGCGTCTCTTGAGGAGTATTTGGATTTGTATACGAAGTTTAAATTAAAAGTGCAGCGAGCACGAGATTTGAAATTGGACACGATTCCCGTTTTAAAACAAGAATTAGAAGGATATAGACAGCAATTAGCAGATTCTTATTTGTTGGATAAGGCGGTTACAGATAAGTTAATTAAAGAAGCTTATGACCGATCTAAGCAAGATTTGAGCATTAGCCATATTATGGTGGGCTTACGGAAAAATGCAACATCTAGGGATACTTTATTGGCTTATAAGAAGATCATGTCTGCTAAAGCGAAATTGGATAGTGGGACAGATTTTACGACAGTTGCTAATGAATTGTCAGACGATAAGACGGTTAAAAAGAATAAGGGAAATATCGGTTATTTTAC
>JALZWC010000361.1 GCA_023300255.1 Saprospiraceae bacterium
TGGACCCAATCGACCTTTAAATACGGTACTAGGAACAGAGTTACAAATGCTAAATCGAACGCCTAATATTAGTATGTCTTTGAAATTCTAGATGGGAGGCAAGTTCTAAAAAAAAACTCAGTTTCTCCCTCAACAGGAATCCAACTCCACCAAGTAAGTTTCTAATTCAATTTGTTTCTTAGTAACAGTGGTGGGCGTGTCAATCAAATCAAATAACAGGTCCGCAGCAGCTTTTCCTATAAACTGGCCAGAGTGCTTGATATAAGTAATTTTAGGATAAAGATAATAAGGTAGATTTCCATTACTAATACTGATCACGGCAATATCTTCAGGAATGCTTAATTTTTGTTCATGAATGACTTGAATAACGCCAGCTAAAATTTCATCAGTCATAGTGAAAATAGCATCAGGTTTTTCGGTTTGTAAGAGTAAGGTAAACTGTTTTTTTACTTCTTCGATCGTATTTGCATGGAAGCATAAATGGTTATGAAAAACCAGTTGATGTTTTTCAAGAGCTGCTTTAAAGCCGGCCTTTCTTTTTTGAGTAAGCGTTAAATTATTACTACCAAATCCACCAGCTATTTTTTTATACTTTCTCTTGGCTAAATGATTAATAGCCGTAAAAGAAGCCATGAAATCGTCTATGTCTACAGTAGCATTATTAGTGCCTCTAATCACTTTGTCTAGGTAGACAACGGGAATTTTTTCTTGTGCCAAAACATTAAAATGATCCAAGGTTTGAGTTTCTCTTGATAAACAGACCAATAAACCATCTATGCCGAAATTTTGGCAAACTAAAGCACATTCTTTTTCTTTCTCAAAAGATTCATTGGATTGAAACATAATGAGATTATATCCATTTTTTTTAATGATTAATTCTATTGCTTTTATCATGTCTGGGAAAAAAAACATATTCATGTCGGGCAATATTAAGCCAATTAACTTGCTCTTTCTTTGTCGAAAATTAATCGCTTGATAATTGGGATGATAACCAAGGTCTTTAGCAACTTGCTGCACCTTGGCTTTCATAGCAGCGCCAATGTCTGGATGATCTTTTAATGCGCGCGAGACCGTTGAAGGATTGACTCCCAATAATTTGGCAATATCTTTAATCGTAATTCGACTCATTATTTAGCGGATAAATAGCAAAAGGAACTAAAATTCTAAAGATAAGAAATAAAAGTTATTAACAGCATTCGTTTGCACAAACGATTGTGTAAAATGGATAGCGAAATAAAAAAGGTTTATTTTTCAATTAGAAAAATAAACCTTTTAATTTTAGGCAATCTAAAGTATATAATACTTCTTTGATTAATATCTACAGATGTAGATTTTTCTAAGAAGTATTGTATGAAACTAAAGGTTGGCAAAGACTACTCAATCGAGTAGTCTTTCTTTTTCCTGCCAAGGAATATTCTTATTCGATCTCCACGATCATTTCTATTTCCACAGCCATATTTCTAGGTAAAGAATACATCCCCACAGCAGCTCTAGCATGTTTGCCTCGCTTTCCAAATACTTCTACCATTAAATCAGAAAAACCATTGATTACTTCTGGATGATCGGTAAAATCTGCAGTTGCATTGACCATGCCTAAGACTTTTACAATTCTTTTGACTCTATTCAAATCGCCAATAGCTGCTTTCAATGCACCAAGTTGGAGAATACCAGATCTTCTAGCTGCGGCGTAACCTTCTTTTACACTTAGATCTTTTCCAACTTTCCCTGTGATGTAGGTGCCGTCTTCTTTTTTAGGTCCTTTACCTGCCAAGAAAACTAGATTGTCGCTTGTTATAACAGCATTCACGTAGTTTGCAATAGGAGTAGAAGGCGTTGGTAATGTGATGCCTAATTTCTTTAAGTTATCTTCTATATCCTCTCTTTCCTCTATTTCAATTATTTTTGTTTTAGTTGCTGCTCCTTTATCTCCTTTGATCTTAATAATTCGAATCTCTTTGGTAGCGTTGCTGTCAAGTGTTATTCCATGTTCATTAAGGAGAGCATCAATATCGATGTCTTCTTCAGAATTATTTGTTTTAATGATTCGAACCTCTTTTTTCTTTATGGTCTTGTTCACATTACCCTCTTCATCTATCTCAATCTCTATTTCCATTTCCTCTCCCTCTTGTCCATGTTCTTTTAGTAATTTTTGCATTTCTTCTCCGTCGGTCTCGAAAGTATACTCCATTTCGACATCAATAGATTTTCCTTCTTTTTTTGCTTTCTTTAAGAGTTTTTCAATAGCTTCTTCCGATGCATCTTCTCCTGTTAGTACTATTTTTTCGATCGTTTCATTCCCTTTTTTATCGCTTTTTGTTGTTGTAATAATAACTTTTTGACTTTCCTGCTTTTGAGCCTGTACCCCATTATAAGCAGTAGGACCAAAAAGCATAGCAATTAGCACACATAGACGAATACAACTTGATTTGACGGTTAAGGCTACCATATTTTTTGTAAGTTTGTTGATATTAGATTTAATTACTATCTAAATGTTAGTAAAATATATATACAGTTTATAAAGTCGTATTTAAGGGCATGTTTATCAACGTAGTTGATATTACTTCGTGTAACTTTTACCACTAACCTGGCGGCTCGACAGGTTCGTGGTAAAAAAAGTGTCAACTACTTTTGTGGAGTAAACTTGTCCAAAATAAGCCATAAAATTAATACCGCTTTCACATTCGGGTTAAAATCCTGTTAAGTAAGTGGACAGAATTAGGTTTAATTTAAAAATGAGCCTACTTTTTGATAGTTTTCTCAAAAACTTCGCATAACTGACACAAGTAGTCGACCACTAGGTAAGACTTTATTTTAAAAAAATTACGTCTTAGGGGCCAGGAATTAAATAACCTAACAGTTATGGCGCAGTAATTTTTTCTTGTAAAGAAACTTCAAAATTAAGGCATAGCAGAGCTACGGCTTAATTTTTAAGTTTTTTTACAGGGAAAAAAGACAAGTCAGAATGGTAGATTATTTATTTCCTGATCCCTTACACTTTACTAATTACTAAAGTAATCTAATAAATGAAGAAAAATGCAATATGGGCGATTGTTGGTTTAATGGGAGCAGCGTTGTTAGCGATCATCTTATTGCAAGCATACTGGATCAATGGAGCGATCACTTTAAATGAATCTCAATTTGATAAGCAGGTGCAAGAGGCATTAAATCAAGTGGCTATAGGGCTGAAAGAATTTGAAGATGAGGAATTAGATAACAAAAAACCAATCTCTAGAGGAGGACTAACAATGGCTATGGCGGCGTCTAGTCTCTTAAAGTCTGAGGACTTAATTATTTCGCAAAAATTTAAAGTTCCGAGTTTACAACAAGGAGCTACGGAGAGTGGGAAGGCAAAAATCATTCAAGAGTTATACAAAACTAGGAAACCAGAAAAGGTAGAAGATAGAATAGATCGAAAATATTTAAGGGATTATTTAGCTAGAGAGCTAAAGAATAGAGGAATTAATATTGGTTATGAATATGGCGTGTTATCCAATTTTACAGATCAATTTGTCATACAAAACGGAAATTATTTAATTTCGGGCTATTCAGAAGATAAGGTAACAGAAATGCCAGAGAGCAATAGTGTATTGCGCAAATCAGAATACGAAGTTGATTTATTTACAACAGATATCAATTCTCCAGGAAAATTAGTCTTGTATTTTCCGAAAAAATCAAGTGTTGTTTGGGGTGGAGATGTGTGGCGAACCTTGATCGCTTCTTTTATATCGACAGCTATCGTTCTATCTTGTTTTCTCTATACAGTAAAAGTCATATTTACGCAGAAAAAGTTGTCAGAAATGAGAACTGATTTTATCAACAATATGACCCACGAGTTTAAAACACCTATCGCTACGATCTCTTTAGCTGCGGATTCGATTACAAATCCTTCGATTTTGAGCAATCAAGAGAAAATAAAGCGATTTGCTAAGATTATTAAACAAGAGAATAAACGGATGAATAATCAAGTGGAGAAAGTACTTCAAATGGCTTCTTTAGATAAAGAGGACTTTGATTTGAATATCACTTCCCTTAATTTACATGAAATCATAGAACGAGCAGCTACGAATGCCAAGCTAAAAGTAGAACGAAAGGACGGAGAAGTAACGACCCATTTAAAAGCTACAGACGCTTATATAGAAGGTGATTTGACCCATATTTCTAATATTATGAACAATTTATTGGATAATGCTAACAAATATTCTCCCGAAAATCCAAAAATTTCTGTTCATACACGCAATGTAAGTGGCGGTGTGGAAGTTATTGTAAGTGACCATGGAATTGGAATGAGAAAAGATGCATTAAAACATATATTTGATAAGTTCTATCGAGTTCATACGGGGAATTTGCATGATGTAAAAGGATTTGGCTTAGGATTGAGCTACGTGAAGGCAATGATGGTGGCCCATAAAGGACAGATAAATGTAAAAAGTGATCTTGGAAAAGGTAGTACTTTTATACTAACCTTCTCTAAAAAATTCCAGAAAAATGCTTAAATATGTGGGAGTAGCCTATATATCTACGCTATTCTCAAAGACTATTCTTATAAAGAATTTATAAAGACTACTTATTATTAATTTGCTTTTTTTCTAAAGAAAACACAGAACCAATGACGCCAACCAATAACAAAATTTTATTAGTAGAGGACGATCAGAATTTTGGAGATGTTTTAAGGTCTTATCTTGAAATGAACGATTTTGATGTAACTTTAGCCACTGATGGTGTAGCTGGATGGGATAGTTTCCGAAAAGGGAAGTTTGACCTATGCATCTTTGATGTCATGATGCCTAAGAAAGATGGTTTTACTTTAGCAAAAGAGGTTAGAGAGCAAGACCAAGAAATGCCTATTATCTTTTTGACTGCCAAAACGATGAAAGAGGATGTACTGAAGGGCTTTAAGATAGGGGCAGATGATTATATCACTAAACCTTTCAATTCTGAAGAACTTTTATTGAGGATTCAAGCTATTTTGAAGAGAAGTCAGCAAAAAGCGGATCCAAGAGAAGAAATTAAAGAGTTTACTATAGGCCTATATCATTTTAACTTTCCTTTGCGAATTTTGACTTTTAGTGGTCCTCAAGGAGAAGAAAAAGATAAATTATCGCCAAAAGAAGCACAGTTACTAAGAATGTTCTGTATGTACATGAATGATATTCTTCCACGTTCCGAAGCTTTGACGAAGATTTGGGGAGAGGATAACTATTTTACAGCTAGAAGTATGGATGTCTTTGTAACCAAGCTAAGAAAGTATCTAAAAGGCGATGCCAATATAGAAATTGTAAATATCCATGGTAATGGATTTCAATTGTTAGTAAGAACAGAAGAGGAAGCTTAGATTCCTTTTAATTACTTGGCTAATAAAGCCCAAAAGAGCGAGATCAAATTATTTGATCTCGCTTTTTTTGTTTAGGGTCAACAAAATGGGGTAGGTTCAACCCAATTGGTCCGATCACTTCCACGGGCTGACCGTTAATAGTTTTGAATCATACTTAGCCGCCAAATTTATTTGGCAGGCTCTATATAATTCTTTGATTAGTAGCATTTTAAACCTACCAAATAAATTTGGTGGTTACGAAAAACGCATTAACG
>JALZWC010000362.1 GCA_023300255.1 Saprospiraceae bacterium
ATACCATGGATTTTTGTAGGTCGTGAGTGATGTTGATATGGCTAGCGGGACGTAATAGAATGCGGAACTACTTTGTAGTTATATGGATACCATGGATTTTTGTAGGTCGTGAGTGATGTTGATATGGCTAGCGGGATGTAATAGAACACGGAACTACTTCGTAGTCACACGGATAGCACGGATTTTTGTAGGTCGTGAGTGATGTTGACAAGGATTATTATCGTTAGTGTAAGGTTGTGTCGTCTACTACCTGAAAGGATTTGTCTTTTGAACATAACAACTATTTGACATTGGCTAATGTCAATTTGTATTCTTGAACGCAGAGACACGGAGATGCAGAGAAAACCTTCCAAAGGAAGGTTATTAGAGTTGCTGAACTGCAAATTTGACTCTGCATTTCTGCGTTCAAATTTACTGGTCTTGGCCAACTGTCAACGTAGCTCACGACCTACAAAAATCCGTGGCATCAGCGTGACTACAAAGTAGTTCCGTGTTCTATTATGCCTAAATGGCCATCTTGAATTACATCTGGCTATGTATCTCTAACTAACAATCAAACCATCCATAAATCAAAAAATGAATTTTGAAGAAGAAATCAGCACCCTCAAAACCCAAATGGAGGCCCTGCTCCTACAAAACCAAGCCTTAAAAGATAGAGCAACCAATGCCGAAAAGAACGAAGCCAACCACTTGATAGACGCCATACTAAAAGTCATCCATCATGGAGATCGGCTAGAATCTGATTTTACGAATTTATTAGATCAAATGGAGAGTGATGAGTTGCTGATTGATTTAGGCGAAGCTAACAATCCTAGCTCGGACATATTAGGTTTTAAATTTACCAGTATTATATTCAAATCGGCGATAAAGCATTTTATTGACCAGTCTCCGATGGAGGACAAAGCCCGATTTAAGGATGTGATTCTAAATGTTGTGCAAAGTCCATTAGTAGAAGTATTGATGACGACTAATCCTATCAGTTGGCTAGTATCGAAAGTGGTAGATAAAGTAGCGGACCTGACAGAGAGCATAAAAGGAAAGCATGGGGTTAGAATCTTGACCACTAAAAAAGCAATCGCTCAAAATCAAATCGATGCCTTTACTCAAGAAATGGAGGCTTATTTTCCTTTCTATGAGGCATTGTTAGATGCTTCTGAAGAATATGAGATAAGAGTAGGGGATCTAAGAGAAGATAATGCTCGATTAGATGCACTGTTAAAAGACTATTACAGCGGATTTTTGAAAATATTAGCATTAGATCCTACAGAAGCAACGTCGCCATTATTACGGCAAGTACAAGATCGCTTTACGCCTAATGTAGAAGATGGGATGGAAGATTATAGAACTATATTGGAAGATGATAAAAACCAACAAGCTTATCAGATTGCTTTAAAATTTCCAGATAACCGACAAATGATACTAGAGGTAATCGCAGAATACCAAAATATTCTATCCGATTATTTGGAAGCCAACGTAGAAGCATTAAATTTGGCCAAAGCGCTATCAGAAGATACAGTAGGTTTAGAAAAATTAGAAAATAGAATTAAAGACCGTCGAGCCGTTTTAACTAAGCGGGTATCGAAGGTGATGAAAAATATCGTTCTCTGATAAATCTTTGAACTAAACAAGAATAGAGAGTAGAGAACAGAGAATAGAGATGTATTTCGTTTAGAAAACTACGAAATACCGTCTATTCCCGCCTGCGTGCCTTGACAGGCAGGTTTAAACGAAATACCTCTCTGTTCTCTACTCTCGGTTCTCTATTCTAAAAATAATACATGAAAGTAGACATACTAGCCATCGGCGTACATCCCGATGATATTGAATTAGCCTGTAGTGGCACCTTATTAAAGCATATAGACCTAGGAAAGACGGTAGGATTACTAGATTTGACCACCGGCGAGTTAGGAACTAGAGGCAGTGGGCCGATACGCTTGATAGAGGCAGCAAACTCTGCGAAGATGATGGGCGCAAAATTTAGAAAGAATATTCAGATTGCGGATGGCTTCTTCCGTTATTCCCAGACGAATCTGCTTAAGATCATATCTGTGATACGTGGATGCCAGCCTGACATCATACTAGCCAATTCTTTGACGGATCGCCACCCAGATCATGGCAGAGCTGCCAAACTGGTAGCAGATGCCTGCTTCTATGCTGGCTTGGCAAAGGTAAAGACGACAGGGGAGGACGGCAACGACCAAGAACGCTGGCGACCACAAGCATTGTATCATTACATACAGGATCGGAACTTAGTACCAGACTTCGTGGTTGATATCACTGGGTATGAAGATAAGAAGGAAGCCTTAATCCTTGCTTTTAAGACTCAATTTTTTGATCCAGACTCCTCAGAACTAGCTACACCTATCTCTGGAAAAGACTTTTTAGAGTTTTTAAGGGCGAAAGCTAAAACTTATGGACGACCCGCAAACTTCCAATCTGCGGAAGGTTTTAACGTGGATCGAACGATCGGTGTAAAAAATATTTTTAATTTGGTTTAAAAAATTTGCTTTTATTCTAAGAAAGTGCCACATTTGCAGCGCCTTAAGAATAAGGCAATCTACGTAGGACCCATAGCTCAGCTGGATAGAGCAGCTCACTTCTAATGAGCAGGCCTCAGGTTCGAGTCCTGATGGGTTCACACTAGCCCTTGTAAATGTAATGTTTACGAGGGCTTTTTTTATATATTATATTATTTTTTTGCGTCAAAGCTAGCAGCCATAAAATAAATTGCACTTATTTTTATGCAGACATATAACCAGTAATATTTTCCGTACTTAATACCAACATACCATTACCATCATCAAACAATTTTTGGATAGTGGGAAAGGATGTAGTAATCAATCTGAATAAATCTTTATTAGAAATATTTCCTGTTTTTAGGAGTAGAATTTTAGGTGGGCTACCTTTGACTAAAAAATAGTCTCGAAAATCAGCATCTTTGGAAACTACAATTCTTTCTTCATCAACAGCTTTTTGAATAATTTCCTTATCTGCCATCAAGTGTCCACTTAAATAATTGGTAGTATGTACTGCATCCGTTTCTAGTCCTTCTAGGTGAGTAGCTAACTTGGACGGTAATTGAGTATCAATAATAAATTTAAGCATGGGTATATTTAACTAGCTAAAGGTAGCACCGTTTCCGCATTGGCAATTCTAGCAGCATACGAAAGACAGGCCCATACATCTTCCTTTTCTATATAAGGATAATCTTCCAATATTTCATTCGTAGTCATTCCCCCTGCTAAGAGTTCTAGCATTTGAGCAACTGTAAAGCGCATATCTCTAATAGTGGGCTTTCCTTTACAGACTTTTGGGTTTAGTGTAATGCGGTTTAATAGTTTTTTTTCCATAATTGTACTTCTTATTGATTCAATATTACGAAAAAAAATGCATACTGCTGGATATTGAACTAGAACAGAGAGCAGAGAATCGAGAGTAGAGACAGATTTCATTTAGGCAAAGTGAAAGAATAAATTAGCCATTTTAAACTGCCCTTTTTCCTTCTAAGAAATCCTAAAAAAGGAACCGTAGCCCAGCTATGCTTAATTTT
>JALZWC010000363.1 GCA_023300255.1 Saprospiraceae bacterium
TAGCCATGAGATGATGAAAAATCCTTATCGGCAAGCTTATTTAGCTGCTGGTCTTGATCCAGGACCTGCTTCGGAGAATCATACAATCAGTGCTAATGCCTCTATAGATATGATAGATGAAAATGGAGGAGCTAGATGTAATACAACAGTGGCGAGTGATTGTGCTGTTAATCCTGTATATAAAGGAACTTGTCCTGGTTTTGTAACATCTATTTCAGCAGTGAATTTGGAGGCCTGTGGTGGTTCAGTAGAACACACCTTTTATATGAATCCAGAAATTCCTATAGGTTGGTTTACAGATGAATTTCGACCCGTTTTTGATATGATGGATGTAATAGACCCATTATATGCTCCGATGGCATATTGTGGAAATGGACAAGTTATTAATTATGCCAATGGCAATCCAATGTCCATTTCTATAAGTCCAGATTCTACCGATAATCTTTTTTGTATGCCTGTCGCAGGTTATACGGATGAGGTATGCGGTATAGAAAATGGAACGAAAGGATATTTAACATGGAATCCGAAAAATGCTGGGGCAATGGCATTAGGCTTAGGAAATGTAGCAAAAGATTCTTTAACCATAAAGTATGATTTTTGCTTGACCTGTCCAGAAACAATTAATGCTCTAGATTATCACATAGTGTATGATTATGGGAATATCTGTCAAACGGAAGTAAGTCTTTGCCATTACTATTGTACGGAGGGTAGTACAAGACCTATCTGCTCTGACTTGGGTCTTGCAGCTAATGGTAATTGGATTGCCAATATACAAGATAGTATGTTTGTTCATTTAGATAATATTGGTCCCAACGTAGCTATTAATGATACTCGTACACCTATTGTACCAGCTACTACGGCCTTAGGTCTAGGCGCCTCTGTCTTAATAGCTTCTAGTAGCCCAGGAGTTAGTGAAGAAATCCAAGCGATAGAAATTTGTAATCCTGATCCATCAGAAACAGCTACAGGAGTGGGCGCATCTATAACAATACCTACCAGTGTTAGATTAGAAAATGTTTACTCAGATGCCGCTGGAACGACACCACTCACATGGAGCTTAGTATCCGATAATGGGATAGAGAAAGTATATTCTGTTACACTTGCTTCTGATACTTTTGCTCCCTTAGACTGTACGACTATATATGTTGGAACAATTTTATTATTTTGTCCAGACCCAACAGATTTACCACCAACTATCTGTGTAGCTACCATCAGTGGATGTGGCTCTATGGGATTGCGAGCAGCGCTATCTGCAGCAGATGGGTGTGGCACGACTCAAGTCTGCTATGCTTATATTTCTGGAGAGGTAGGTCTACAAACAGAATGGTTTGATTTTCCATCCTTCCCACAATTGTGTGAAGAAATGACCTTTAAAATTAGAATTAAAAATGTTAAACAGTTAGTCTTATTAGACTTAATTCCTGAATTTATTCTACCGCCAGGTCTAGCTGTTATTCCTGGTTCTTGGGAAGTGGCGTATCCAGGTGGACCTACGACTTTCGGTAGCTACACTTCGATTCCTAATCCTGATATAGTATCTGGAAATTCTTATTCTTATTCAGATGATCTACTGTGGAGTAGTGTAATCAATGCTTCAGGCTTAGAAGGAGTATCCGTAGAGAATGCAACAGAAGATGAAAATAAAGTAGTATTTAGATTTAAGGCAACCACTATCTGTAATGAATTTTTATCTGGCTCAAAATTACAAACAGAAACGCTAGCATCAGACCCCTGTTCAGATGAATTTATTTCCTCCGGAAAAGTAGATAGTCCGCCATTAATTATCAATGGAGCGAATCCGAGTGACAATGCACAACTATTGGTCATCGCTGATCCAGAGGAATTAAATTGTATGGCAAGTGTGAATACCTTTGGTATTACGGCCTTGAATACAAGTGATAATCCTACCTCAGATAGCGTTCACACTTGTATTACTTTACCAGAGAGTTTACAGTATATACCAAATTCGACAATCGTAGTACAACCAGCAGGCTATACAATTTCGAGTGAATTAGTAAGGGTCATTGGAACGTCTACAGAAATTTGTTTTGTCTCTCCATCAATAGGCATATCCCAAGCAATGAAGGTAGAATTTGATGCATCGGTTGATGAGACGGCAGATTGTGGAAACATAGCCATATTAGTAGATATTAAAAGTGTAGTAGATGCGGTAACTTGTTCACCAGGCCCACCAACGAGTTGTAGTGTGTTTGTACAAAACAGTTTAAATCCTTCGATTAATATAGAAATTAAACCACCCTTTATAGCAGAAGATTTAGTGGTCTATTCGGATTGTTCTGCTGATCCATCTACAATGGATTTATATTATGAATGGACGATCAATCATAATGGACCAACGGCAAATAATCAAGCCTATACGGTCAATTTTTATGAAGATGTAAATGGCGATCAATTGGTTAATTCCAATATAGATAATTTACTAGGAACAGATAACGGCACCTTCTCTGTAGCAGATGGAAGTACGATTGATATATCAGGGAATGTGCTAGTCGCTGCGGATCAATCTTGTCCAGTATTGTTTGAAGTAGTATATAATACAAGCTGTACCTGTGATCGAGAAGAAGCCTACTTCAATAATATTACTAATAGAGCATTGCGAAATTATACAGAACCAATAGCGATGTGTTCAGGGGCTTGTTTTGATATTGCTATTTGTGATTTTGTAAGTGTCTCTGCGGATTCAGCAAAAGGTGCTACAGGACTAGAGTACATTCCTTTTATTGATTGGAAAGTAGCAAATTGGTATCCATTTCCAGACGGTGGACCTATTGATGAAAAAATAACTTATGTAGACTTGACGGACAATAGTATAGGAAATGGGGATAATAATTTATTATTCAATGAAACAGTTCCTTCTTTTGGTAATGCTAATCTTGTTGCTTCTTACCCTAGTCCAGTTTTAGTAGAAAGATTATATATGGGAGGAGGAGACATTACTGGTTGGACCAATACAATTAATGATTTTGGAAGTGTATTAATGAAGTTGGAGTATTCTTTTGATGGTGTTACTTGGATTTTGGCCGAGACAGGAAATTTTATTCCTACGACTGCGATTATTGAAGAAACAATTCTTAGCACGCCTATTATTGCTCAATATTTTAGAGTCTCTTCTAATGCAGCCGATGATTTATGGGGTACCTCTGAATTTAGATTAGAAGGGGCAACTATTCCCTTTCAAGGTGCAGCTCCTGTTACACAAAATGGAAATACAGTGACGATCTGTATGCCAGAAGGAGTGGGTATTGATAGGCCATGGCCAGTTAATTTTACTACGGGTACGGGTAATTGTGAAATTACCGAAACGATAGAAATATGGAATATTGGTACAGAAGATTTTGTGATAGAAGGAGATGATTTTGCTTGTGGGGATGACTGTATATCTTTAGAAGTAATTGTGCCAGATGATTTGACCAATGGGGTGCTGGTACAATGGACTCCTAGTACTATGATAGATGATCCATCTGCATTAGAAGTTGAAATTTGTAATCTTACAGAAAACGTCACCTTCGAAGCAACAGTGACCTATAGTGATGGTGCTTGTAGTACTGTTTTAGAATATCCTGTTACTCATTATCCAAATAATACAATCAATATATCTCCAGAAGAAATAGAATGTTATGTACCCTTTAGTGCACCTATTCTGACGGCAGATGCAGGTTGGGATATGTACACATGGTATGAGACGAGTACGGGTAATGAATTTTTAACCTTTAGTAGTTTTAGTAATATCTATATTGCACCTGGTCCTGGAACTTATATGGTAAGAGCATCTTCTAGTACCAGTCAATGTCCAGCAATTTCTTCAACAGTAGTTGTTCCAGATAATATATGTTGTGAGGAGGTTTGCTTGCCAGTGAATGTTACGGTTAAAAGAGGAGCACTTCTTAAAGAGTAACCATAGCTGTCAGACTAAGAGACGAACTCTTGATGGCAGAAACTTGTAAAGTGGCTGTCATCTGGGGTTCTGGTAAAGATGACAGCCATTTTGAAAATTTCTGCCATCACTCGTTCCTATATAAACAGCTGATAATCAAGGGGTGTTTTTTTTAGCCTGACGGCTATGGTTTGTAACTTCGATGCAGTAGGAGAATCGTATAGCATCGAGGTTACAAACCTCGACGATCCTGGTACCCTATAAGTTTTTTGTGCTATAAAAGAGCGTAGCTCTGACCCCGTCTATAGGAAAATGCTGTCGAAAAAACCTAAAGGAGCATCGCTTCGACCCCGTAAAATAGACGG